>CAYXLY010000140.1:0-10261 GCA_964466005.1 uncultured Spirochaetaceae bacterium
CTGGGACATCTGTCGCGACTTCAACGGCCTCGATCCCTCGAAGGCGCCCATCCCCGTGCGCCCGATCCAGCATTATTCGATGGGCGGGATCCGCGTGAACAAGGACGGCGAGGCCTACGGCATGCGAGGCCTCTTCGCGGTCGGCGAGGCGGCCTGCTGGGACATGCATGGATTCAACCGGCTGGGCGGGAACAGCCTGGCCGAGACGGTGGTCGCCGGCCGGGTCGTCGGCCGGCGGGTGGCGGAGCGCACGGCCGAGGTCGGCCTCGACGTCGAGACCCGCGTCGCCCACGAGTTCGGGATCGAGACCGCCAAGCGGTTGCAGGCCTGGCTCGACCGTCCCGCTTCGGGCGACGGCACCGTCTATCAGGTCCGTGACGCGGTGGGCGAGATCCTGAATCGCAAGGTCGGCGTTTTCCGCAGCGGCGACGAGCTCGAGAGCGCCGTCGCCGAGCTGGAGAGCGAGCTCGCGCGGATCGCGCGGGTCGGCCTCCGGAGCCGCGGACCGGGGCTCAACCCCGAGCTGACGGCCGCCTTCCGCATCGAAGGCATGACGCGGCTCGCCCTCGTGACGGCGATCGGCGCGCTCGAGCGAACGGAGAGCCGCGGCGCGCACAGCCGCACCGACCATCCCGCCCGCGACGACTCGCGCTGGCTGAGCCGGACCCTCGTGCGTTGGCCGCTCGGGAGCGAGCGTCCCGCCTTCCGATACGAGCCGGTCGGTCTGCTCGATCTCCCGCCGGGCGATCGCGGATACGGCAAGTCGGCCCAGAAGCCGATGGACCGCAGCCTCGAGACCTACAACGCCGATGCCCCTGCCGCCATGCGCCGCGAGGGCTCGCTCCCGACTCGCGAGCCGATGGGATCGCGCATGCGGTGGGGGCATTGGCAAGGCTACGAAGATCGCCCCATGCGACCGGAGAGGAACGAATGAGCACCCGGACCATCCAGATCGAGACGCCCCGCAAGCTCGTCTTCGAGATCTTCCGCTTCGACCCCGGGCAGCCGGCGGGAGAGCCTCGGCTGGAGAGCTTCGAGCTCGAGGAGCAGCCCTACATGACGCTCTACATCGCGCTCAACCGGATCCGAGAGGAGCAGGATCCGAGCCTCCAGTTCGACTTCGCCTGTCGCTCGGCGATCTGCGGCTCGTGCGGCATGCTCGTGAACGGTCGCCCCCGACTGGCTTGCAACACCCTGACGGCGACCCTGCCCGAGACGATCCGGCTCGAGCCGCTCCCCGCCTTCGAGCTGATCGGCGACCTCTCCGTCGACACCGGCAGCTGGTTCCGGGGCATGGCCGAGCAGGTCGAGTCGTGGATCCACGAGCGCGAGCCCTTCGTGCCCGACGCCGTGGAGGAGCGGATGGACGCGGACCTCGCGCAGGCCCTCTACGAGGGCGAGCGATGCATCGAATGCGGCTGCTGCATCGCGGGCTGCGGCGTGGCGAACGTCAATCCCGACTTCGTGGGCGCAGCCGGTCTGAACCGGATCGCCCGCTTCATGCGGGATCCGCGCGACGCACGCAGCGAGGACGACTGGTTCGAGGTCGTCTCGGACGGGAACGGCGTCTTCGGATGCGTCGGCCTGATGGGCTGCCACGACGTCTGTCCGAAGGGGCTGCCGCTGCTCGAGCAATATGCCTACCTGAGGCGAAAGATGCTCGGCTCGGGTCTCGCGAAGCGTCGACCGGACGGCCCCGGAGAGGCGCGCGATCCGGGGGCCTCTCGCTAGGCTCCGTGGATGACGAGAGACCCGTCCCGAGACGAGGGGGGCTCCGACGAGTCCCTCGTCGATCCGCTCCCCGGCTCTCCGCTGCCGATCCTGGATCGCTGGCTGAGCGAGGCGAGACGGACCGATGGCCTCCGCAATCCCGACGCGCTCGCCCTGGCGACGGTCGACCCGCGAGGCGAGCCCCGGGTCCGGATGGTGCTCGCCCGGCGCTTCGACGCGGACGGCGGCAGCCTCTCCTTCTACACGAATCGCGAGAGCCCGAAGGCGCGAGAGATCGAGCTCGCGGGGCGAGCGAGCGGCGTCTTCTACTGGGACGGCCTCGGCCGTCAGGTCCGGATCGACGGGCCGGTCGAGCGGACGAGCGACGCGGACTCCGACGCGTACTTCGCCAGCCGACATCCGCGCTCCCAGATCGCCGCCTGGACCAGCGCGCAGAGTCGACCGATCGAGTCCCGAGCCCGGCTGCTCGAGCGCTTCGACGCGACGGCGGCCCGCTTCGGGGGCGTGGACCCGCCCGATCCCATCCCACGGCCGCCGCATTGGGGCGGATACCGTCTCCTGGCCGAGCGGATCGAGCTCTGGGTCGATCGACCCGGCCGGCTCCACGACCGCGCCGTCTGGAGCCGCGAGATCGAGCCTTCCTCCGGAGATACCGGCGCGTCTGCGACCGCCTGGTCGACCTGGCAGGTCCAGCGTCTCCAGCCCTGATGGGCCGCTAGTGTGGCTTCATGGGACCCCGACCCCGAATTCGACACGAGACCGTGAGACCCCGACGGAGCTGGCGAGGGCGATCGGTCCCGGGAGGGCGACCGCCTGAGGCATCGCGACCGCCTGAGGCATGGCGACCGGCCCAGGGTTGGCGACCGCGCTGCGGAGAGCGTCGACAGGCCGTCGGCTCGACCTGGCTCCAGCGATCCGGATCCCGATCCGGAGCCCGAGACGGATCTGGATCTGGGTATCGGTCTGGAATGTGGCGTTTGTTGCGGGGCGTGCTGGGCGTGTCCACCGTGCTCGGCCTGCTCGGCTGTGGACCGGTGGGCGTCGAGGAAGGGCTCGCCCGCTATCGGGAGCGCATCGCCGAGCGGATCGGACCTTCCGAGGAGGGCTCGGCCTCGCAGGAGACGGGGATCCGGACGCGGCTTCCGCGCAGGCGCGCACGACGCATCGAGGTGGGTGATCAGAGGATCGGCCCTTTCGATTTCCTCGGTCTCATCGGCTGCTCCCTCTCCGAGGTCGTGGCGGCCCGCAACGCGCCGCTCGGCAAGGTGCTCGAGCCGACTCGGCGGCTGGCCCACGAGGTTCGCGTCCTCGACGCGGCGCGCGAGTGCCTGCCCTCGCTCGAGAGCGAGCGCGCGGCACGGCTGCGGGCGCTCGTCGACGCGAAGCAGGCCGAGCTCGATGCCCATCGCTGGAACGCCGTCTGGCTCGACGCGGAGCTCGAGCGCTATCTCGGTGACGGGCCGCGTGCCCTGATCGGCGGGCGGGATCCGGGCGACGGGCCCTGGCAGCTGAGGCAGGCCGCGGCCGCGCTGCGGGCCCGTCCCTTCGAGCCCGCCGACGTCGCGGACCTCGAGGCCGCACTCTCCGAGCTGCGGGACGATCCGGCCGTCGGCTCCTGGCTGCGGGCGATCGAGGCCGCCCGAGCCGATCTGTCCTGGGTGGCGGATCGGATCGGGGCGCGAACGGGATCGGCCTGCGACCGGACGAGCAAGCGTCTCGTGCGCGAGTTCCGGGAGGCCTATCTGCCGATCCAGGCGAAGCTGGCCGACCTCGACCGGAGGGCCAGGCCGCTGCTCGCGTCCCTCGACGAGCTCCACCGCGCGACCGACGGCGCTCTGAAGCCTTCTCCGGCCATGCGTCGTTATGCCGCACAGGTGCTCGACGCCCGCACGGGGTCCGGGCTCTGGCAGCGCTATCGCGAGGCGTTGGAGCGCCACTCGAAGGCCTGGAGCGACCTGCTGAGCGCCTGCGGGCTCTCCGTTCTCGAGTCCTAGCGGGCGAGCTTCCGGGACAGGGAGCTGGATCAGGCGTCCACTCTCTCGCCCGCGGCCTTCCGCGGGCTCGCGGCCGGATCCGCCGATCCCGGCCCGAGGGTGTCCTGTCCATGGGCGAGTCGCTCGAGGGCCCGCTCGAGGCCCCGTGCCGAGCGGGCACCTGCGATCTGGAAGGCCAGATGGAGCGGGAGATCGAAGAGATAGGCGAGACCCTGCGGTCGCAGGTCGGCGTCGTAGTGGACGCGCGCTCCCCTCGGTCGGGGATCGACGTCGATCGTGTCGAGCGAGCGCAGCCATTCGTTCTCGGCCTCGAGCACGACCCGCCGGGCAGGATCGTGGCGCGTGATCCGGTACTCGAAGGGAATCTCCCGGCCTGCCAGGGAGAGGACGACCTCGAAGCGGCTGCCTTCGCGGATCGGAGGGTCGTCGAGGCGTCGCGCCCGCTGCACGCTGGGATCCCAGGCCTCGACGTTCGAGAAGTCGGCGAGAAAGGCAAAGGTCGCTTCGGCCGAGGCCGGCGTGTCGAAGGTCGTGGTGAAGTGGGCCATGGCCGGTCGGGGCTCCCGTTCGCGAAGGGGCGGATCTCTCGGCGACGGGCGCGACGCCTCGTCGGGAGACTAACCGCCCCGGCCGAGCCCATCCGGTGTGCCGCCTCGGGCCCCTCCGCCTTCGGGCTCGCGCTCCGACCGGACCCTCCGTCCGGCTCGGACTTTCCTCGCCTGTCGCGGCGGATACGCTCCGGATTCCCCCGAATCCGGGTCGAGGTCCAGATCGACGTCATGTCCACTCTGCTCTTCTTCGCCCACTTCGCTGCGACCTGGTATCTCGTCGGCCTCTGCTGGCTCGTGCAGCGTGTCCAGTATCCGCTGATGGCCCGTGTGGGCGCGGAGGACTTCGCGCTCTTCGAGGAGGCGCATGTCCGTCGGATCGGGCCCGTGGTCGCTCCCGTGATGATCCTCGAGGCGGCGAGCGGAGCCGCGCTCTGGCGATTCGGGGGACCGGTCTGCCAGGAGCCGGCCTTCGTGAGCGCCCTGCTGCTGCTCGTCCTGATCTGGCTCTCGACCTTCCTCGTCCAGGTGCCGCTCCACGGGCTGCTCGGGCGGGGCTTCGACGCCGTCGCCCATGGAAGGCTGGTCCGGACGAACTGGGTCCGCACCGTCGGCTGGAACGTTCGGGGGCTCCTGCTCCTCTGGATCCTCGGGTCCGACGCACCGGGTCTCGCGGCGGGATGAGCGCCTTCCGGGAGGCTCTCGGCGGGCTGCAGCCCGAGAGGGGGGAGGCGGGGCCGGCGGGTCGGCGCTGGCTCTACGTGCCCGCCGATCAGCTGACCGATCACGTGGGGCCGCTCGCCACGGAGCCGCCCGGGGAGCTCGGGATCGTGCTGCTCGAGACGCTCTGGAGGCCCCGTCCGCGCGTCGACCACAAGCAGAAGCTGGCCCTCGCGCTCGCCAGCCTCCGGCATTTCGCGATCGAGCAGGCGCGGCGAGGCGTGGCCATCCGGTACGAGGTCGGAGACGCTCCCTACGCCGAGCTGCTCGAGCCGGTCGCGCGCGAGCTCGGCGGGCTCCGGATGATGGAGGCGGCCGAGTACGAGATGCGCGAGAGCCTCGAGCCGCTCGTGCAGTCGGGCTTGATCGAGGTCCTCCCGAACGAGACCTGGATGACCTCCCGCGCGCAGTTCGTGGAGACCTTCGCGGAGAGCGGGAGGTGGCGCATGGACGCCTTCTACCGCCGGGTCCGTCGCGACTCCGGGATTCTGATGGAGTCGGGCAAGCCGGTCGGCGGTCGCTTCAGCTTCGATCCCGAGAATCGACGACGTTGGTCGGGCGAGCCTCCCGCGCCCGAGCCGCCGCGCTTCCCCGTCGACGCGATCAAGCGGGAGGTGGCCGATCTGATCGACGGATCGCTCGGCCACCATCCCGGTCGACTCGACCCGGCCCGCCTTCCGGCGACGCGAGCGGATGCCGAGACGCTCTGGAGCTGGGCGCTCGAGGCCTGCCTGCCCTGCTTCGGGCCCTTCGAAGACGCCATGTCCGTCGACTCGAGGAATCTCTTCCACACCCGCGTGTCGGCCCTCCTGAACAACGGAAGGCTGCTCGCGAGACGCCTCGTCGAGGACGTCCTGGCCCT
Source organism: uncultured Spirochaetaceae bacterium (assembly GCA_964466005.1). GTDB lineage: Bacteria > Myxococcota_A > UBA9160 > UBA9160 > UBA4427 > UBA4427. The sequence continues at coordinate 5,856 of CAYXLY010000140.1, forward strand.
CGACATCCCGATCGCCAGCCAGGAGGGCTTCATCCGTCAGGTGATGGGATGGCGCGAGTTCATGCGCCACGTGCACGCCGAGACCGACGGATTCCGGAGGCTGCCCTCTCACGGCCAGCCGAACGCGCTCGGCGCGCGCGAGCCCTTGCCGCCGGCGTACTGGGGCACGCCATCGGGTCTGTTCTGCCTGGACCGGGTCGTCGAGGACGTCTGGGAGACCGGCTACGGACATCACATTACGCGGCTCATGGTGCTCTCGAACCTGGCGACGCTGCTCGCGGTCGATCCGCGGGAGCTGACCGACTGGTTCTGGGTCGCCTACGTCGACGCCTACGACTGGGTAGTCGAGCCCAACGTGCTGGGCATGGGGACCTTCGCGCTGGGCGACCTCTTCATGACCAAGCCCTACGTCTCGGGCGCCGCCTACATCCACAGGATGTCGGACTACTGCGACTCCTGTCGCTTCTCTCCGAAGAAGGACTGTCCGATCACCGATCTCTACTGGGACTTCCTCGCGCGTCACGAGAAGGCTCTCGAGGGCAATCCCCGCATGGCGATGCCCCTGCGCTCGCTTGCGCGTCGGAGCGAGGAGCGCCGGAAGCGGGACCGCGCGACCCGCCTCTGGGCGCAGCGGACCCTCACCGAGGGCCGCCGGCTCTCGCCCGAGGAGAGGCCGTGACCCGCGAGCCGCTCCCGCCGCCGTGCGCCTTGGGGATCCTATAGTCCGGCGGGAGCCGACGAGCGGGGAGTCCGGCGGGAGGCGCCTGGCGAGAGGCCGGGAGAGCCGGGCCGGAGTCGGATCGAAGAACGAGGGGTCAACCCAGATCCGGGGGCTCCCGGAAGACGGAGACAGGGTGGAGCAAGGGGCCGCGAAGTGATGAGCGACTACTACGACCCCCATCCGCGTCTTCGGCTCTCCAAGGCGGTGGTGCTGGGCGGTCAGATCGGCTGCGGCGCGCCGGCCATCGGACGCAACGTCGCCTCCCGGACCGGCCTGTCGTTCTCGGAGGTCGATCGGGTGATCGAGCACGAGGCCGGGATGTCTCTGGCGAGGCTCGTCTTCGAGGACGGTCTCGAGCGGCTGGAGATGAGGGCCGAGCTCGTGCTGTCTCGCCTGGTTCATCAATCTCCGCGCGGCATCATCGTGCTCGACCGGGCCTGGATCCCAGAGACGGCGCGCGACCTCCTCCGTCGCCAATGTCATTTCGTGCATGTCCGCCGGCCGATGGAATACCTGGTCGAGCGCTTCGATGCCGAGCGCCGCCGCTCGGGAGACTGGATCTTCGAAGGGTCGCCGGAGGCCGCCCGGGCGGCCGGCGATCCGGGATCCGTATTCGACCGCAGGGAGCCTCGGCTTCGCGAGTCGCGCATCGTGCTCGAGGCGGGAGACCAGCACGCCAATCGGGTCGCAGACCTGCTGCTCGAGTCCTTCGAGCAGGTCTCCGGCGCCGAGACGCTCTGAGCTTCCGTCGGCTCCCGGCTCCCGGCTCCCGGCTCCCGGCTCCCGGTCTCCGTCCCGGAGCCCGTCTCGAGTGGGCTCCCGGCCGGCGTCCGGTCCGCCGTGGGATCCCGTCGTCGACGGCCGCTGTGGCCGCTCTTCAGACCCGGGCGAGCGCCTGCTCGATGTCGGCGACGATGTCCTCGGCATTCTCGATGCCGCAGGCATACCGGACGAGGCTGTCCGTGATCCCGAGCGCGAGCCGGTCTTCCCGGGGCTGGTCCCAGAAGGACATGGTGACCGGGAGCTCGATCAGGCTCTCGACGCCGCCCAGGCTCGGAGCCTGATAGGGGATCCGGGTCGCGTCGATGAAGCGCATGGCGCCCTCGAGGTCGGTGTCGATCTCGAAGGTGACCACGCCCCCGCAGCCTCTCATCATGCGTCGGGCGATCTCATGGTCGGGATGACTCTCGAGGCCGGGGTACCAGACGCGACGGATCTTCGGATGGGCCTCGAGGTAGCGGGCGAGGGCCAGCCCGTTCGAGTTGTGTCGCTCCATCCGGATGTCGAGCGTCTTGATGCCGCGCAGGAGCAGCCAGGCGGCGTGGCTGTCGATGATCCCGCCGAGGACGCCCAGGGCCTTGCGGACCGGCTCGACGAGGCTCTTCGGCCCGGTCAGGGTGCCGGCGAGCAGGTCGTTGTGGCCGCCGAGATATTTGGTCGCGCTGTGCAGGACGAGATCCGCTCCGTCGCCGAGCGCCCGGTGGTTCACCGGCGTCGCGAAGGTCGAGTCGATGATGATCTGGACCCCGCGCTCCCGCGCGACCTTCGAGAAGGCCGGCACGTCGACCACGCGCAGATAGGGGTTCGTCGGGCTCTCGGTGAAGAAGAGCTTCGTGTTGGGCTGGATCGCCGCCTCGAAGGCCTCGAGGTTGCTCGGCTCGATGACCGTCGTCTCGACGCCCATGCGCGAGAGGAACTGGCGGATGAACTGTCGCGTCCGGCGATAGCAATCGCTGGTCACGATCAGATGACTTCCCTCGGGCAGCATCGCCATGAAGGTCGTCGTCGCCGCGCACATTCCCGAGGCGAAGAGGATCGTCTCCTCGCCGCCCTCGAGCGCGGAGACCTTGCGCTCGACGGCCGCCCACGTGGGATTGCCGTAGCGGCCGTACTCCTCCCGGTTCGTCTTGCCCTCCTGGTAGTCGGTGACCTCCTTGGAGTTGCGGAACCAGAACGTCGAGGTCTGGTAGATCGGCGTGGTGATGGCATGGGCTTCCTGCTGGCGCAGCTCGCCCGCATGCACCGAGCTGGTGGCGCTTCCTCGATCACTGGGCTCTTTCGGGAAATCGGACATGACTCTCTCGATCGATCGCGGACCGGGGCGACTCGTCGACTCCATCCCCGGTCCACCGGGTCGTTCGGGGACGATCGGATCGAAGGCCGGGCCGCACCGGGAGACCGGTTCGGTCGGGCCTCGATGCGCGGACGGACGACGGTTCGCTTCGTCGCGATCGGGATAATGAGGCTTGGCAGGAGAGCGGACCTCCCGGACAATCCCGGAGCCGGTCGGCGCGATCCTCGAGGACGATCGATGCGAGCCTTCCAGCGGGTGGGGCCGGGGATGTGCAAACGCCTGGAACCAGCCCCTTGCGTTCGAACCGGAAGGCGCAAATCTACGCGCGTCCCCGGCGAGCGTCAACGCCCCGCCGGTGACCGATCCGGACTGGCGGGAGACGGAGGAGGAGCGCGCGATGACCCTCGAAGCGGCGGCCTTGCTGCCCGCACGACGCCGGGTGCTGGTCTTCTGCGCCTCGAGCCGGAGCTGCGATCCGTCCTTCCACGCGGCCGCCGGAGAGCTCGGCCGGGCGCTGGCCCGGGCCGGGGACGCCGTCGTCTACGGCGGCGGTGGGGTCGGCTCGATGGGCGCGCTCGCCGACGGTGCGCTCGCCGAGGGCGGCGAGGTGATCGGGATCCAGCCACGCTTCATGCGCGAGCTCGAGTGGACCCATGCCGGGCTCACGAGCCTCGTCCTCGTCGAGGACATGCAGGAGCGCAAGCGCGAGATGCTGCGCGTCGCGGACGCCATCGTGACGCTGCCCGGAGGCTCGGGCACCTTCGAGGAGCTCTTCGATGCGCTGACGGCGAAGCGGCTCGGGCTCTTCCCGAAGCCGATCGTGATCGTGAACCAGGGCGGCTTCTTCGATCCGCTCTTCGCTCTCCTGCGACGCAGCGTCGAGGAGCGCTTCATGCACGAGGCCCACCTGGAGATGTGGCGAGCGGTCGATCACGTCCGGGACGTGCCGACGGCGATCCACGGCTCGGCCGAGTGGCCCGATCATGCCGTGGAGTTCGCCTCCCCGTGAATCGCTCGACGCGCGCGCTCGTGACGGAGCTCGTGCGGGCCTTTCCGTTTCCGTCGCCGCGGGAAGGAGATCGGCGGGGCCTGCTGGCCCACGGCGGGGATCTTCGGCCGGAGCGGCTGCTCTCGGCCTATGCCCAGGGTGTCTTCCCGTGGTACGACGAGCCGCCGATCCTCTGGCACTCGCCCGATCCGCGCATGGTGCTCGAGCCCGGCGATCTCCGCGTGTCGCGCAGCCTCGCCAAGCGTGCACGGCGACAGCCCTTCGAGATCCGCATGGACACGGCCTTCTCGGAGGTGATCCGGGCCTGCAGCGAGATTCCTCGAGCCGGGCAGGCAGGCACCTGGATCACGTCGGAGATGATCGAGGCCTATGTCGCCCTTCACGAGCTCGGCTTCGCGCACTCGATCGAGGCCTGGCGCGACGGGATCCTGGTCGGCGGTCTCTACGGGCTCTCGCTCGGACGCATCTTCTTCGGCGAGTCGATGTTCGCGCGCGAGTCCGACGCCTCGAAGCTCGCCTTCGTCGCGGGCGTGCGCCAGCTCGAGCGCTGGGGGTTCGAGATGATCGACTGCCAGGTCGAGACGGCGCATCTGACGCGCTTC
>CAYXLY010000141.1:0-10236 GCA_964466005.1 uncultured Spirochaetaceae bacterium
GGAGTGACTGGAGTTCAGACGGGTGCTCTTCCGATCTGATGCCCGCTCCGACGTCGAGGGCGCCCTGGCAGCGGGGCTTCAGGGAATCCTGGTGCGGACGGGCAAATATCGCCCGGGAGACGAGGACGGGATCCGTCTGCCGGGCGCATCCATCGAGGACGACATCGGCGCGGCGGTGGATTGCGTCCTGGGTTAGGCGAGGCGCCGGGGGCGGGATGCCTCGCATTCTTCTCGAGTCGGGTCCTCCTGACACAGGAGCGCCCCTGCCTCGTTCTCGCCGGGCCTGCCCGGTGCGATCGTCGCCTGCCTTCCGGTCCCGTCGCGCGCGACCTGCTGTCTCCCCGCCCCGCCCCGCCCCGGCTCTTGGTCCGATCTCGCGGGCTTCGGTTCATGGCATGACGTTTGCTTCGATCGAGGGCATGGGATCGAAATCACGGTCCCCGACGAGCGGAGCCCAGAACGGAGCCGGGAGCGGAGCCGGGAGAGAGCAGAGCCATGCAGAACGGGTCGGGAGAAGGTCGCGAGCGCCAGACGGGGGAGTCGATCGAGAGGGTCCCGACGCGGGCGTGGGAGGCGTGCGCGGAGGTGACCCTGATCGAGAAGGCGCGGGCGGGAGAGGCGCAGCCCTTCGCGATCCTCTATCGGCGCTACCGCTCGCGCGTCTTCGGCTTCATCGTGAAGCGGGTGGGCTCCTCGGCCGAGGCCGACGATCTCACGCAGGAGACCTTCGTCATCGCTCACGGCGCGCTGGCCTCGTTCGAAGGCCGATCGAGCTTCTCGAGCTGGCTGCTGGGCATCGCCCACAACGTCTGCCGCCGCGCGGCTCGTCAGGCGTCGCGCTGGATGATGGGGGCCAATCACGAGGAGCGCGTCGACGAGCTGCCGGACCGTGGCAACGGCCGCATCGAAGGGCTGATCGAGGCGCGTCGCATGCTCGCTCGCTGCGACGTCATCCTGCAATCGACGCTGAGTCGGCCTCAGCAGGAGATCTTCCGACTGCGTTATGCGGAGAATCAGTCGATCCGCGCGATCGCCTGCGAGATGGGCAAGACGAACGAGGCCGTCAAGGCGAGCCTTCGTCGCACGCGCAGCGCCCTGCTGCGCGGCGTTCCCGAGCTGGAGCGGGAGCGCCCGCACGCGGCCTGAGCCGGCGCGCGGGCCGATCCCGCACGCGGCCTGAGCCGGAAGACGAACATCCGGCCCGGCGAGGATCCCGCGACCGGATGCTAGCTTCGGGCCCATGGCCTCGACTCCTCTCGCCTCTGGAATGGCCCGCGACCCGCTCGTCCGCGTCGGACTCTTCACCGCGGCCTACCTGATCGCGGCTGCGCTCGCGGCCTCGCGCGCCCGCAATCTGGAGTTCGTTTTCTACATCGCGGTTCTGATCGGGTCGATCGCCTGCATCGTCTGGATCCACTCGCGGGTCGGGCTGACCCCCGGTCTTCTCTGGGGGCTCTCGATCTGGGGCGCCCTCCACATGGCGGGCGGCCTCGTGACCGTGCCGGATCATTGGCCGACCGATGGCGGGTTCCGGGTGCTGTACAGCTGGTGGATCATTCCCGCGGCATCGGGCGGGGGGCAGGCCGGCGGCTGGCTGAAGTACGACCAGGTGGTCCACGCCTACGGCTTCGGGATGGCGAGCTGGCTCTGCTGGCAGGGGCTTCAGGGAGCGCTGTCGGGCCGGGCCCGAGGGGAGGCCGCCTTCGAGACGGCCCTCCGGCCCACTCCGGGACTGATGTGCCTGGTCGCCGCCGCCGGGATGGGCCTCGGCGCGTTGAACGAGGTCGTCGAGTTCGTGGCGACGAGGATCACCGTGACCAACGTGGGCGGCTACGTCAATACGGGCTGGGATCTCGTCTTCAATCTGCTGGGCTCTTCGACGGCAGCGCTTCTGATCGGGCTGTCGGGCTCGCGCAGACCGAGACCGCGAGACCCCGGCGACTGAGGCTCGCCCATGGTCGATCGAAGAGTCCACCGGGGCGCGCATCCGGACGATGCCCGTCTCTTCTCGCAGCAAGCGCTCCCGGCCTTGCGGGAGTCCGTCTTCGATCTCTCCTGGCTCCTCACGCGAGGCTATGCGGGTCGCTCCTCTCTCGCCCTCGTCGGGGATCGCTGGCGTCTCGAGAAGCGACAGCGTCTGGCCGTCCGGCGCTGCGCCTGCAGCGAGGCCGAGCGTCGGGCGCGCCTCTCCCGGGTCGTGCCCGCGTCTGTCCTGAGGGGGGCCACGATCTGGATCGATGGGTTCAATCTCCTGACGACGATCGAGACGGCGCTGGGCGGGGGCGTCCTGCTCGGGGCTCGCGACGGATCGCTGCGCGACATGGCGAGCCTGCATGGGAGCTACCGGATCGTGGCGGAGACCGGCCCGGCCCTGTCGGCGCTGAGCGACGTTCTCGAGGGCAGGGGGATCGCGGCCTGCCACTGGCTCCTCGATGCCCCCGTCTCGAATAGCGGGCGTCTGGCGGCTCTCCTCCGGGAGCACGCCCAGCGTCGCGGGCTCCCCTGGCAGGTCGAGGTCCGACACGGCGTCGACGCGGCGCTGGAGAGACTCGGCGAGGAGGCGATCGTCGTCTCGGCCGACTCGCGGATCATGGAGCGGGCGGCGCGAATCTGGCCCCTGGCGCGGGAGGTCGTCCGGACGCTGCGACCGACTCCCTGGATCCTGGATCTCGGCTGAGAGCGCGCTCTTCCCGATGGCTCTGCGGTCGGGCGGGAGACGCATCGGTCCGGTCGGTCTTCCGGCGCTCGGGCAGCAGCGTGAGATGGATGGCGCAGGGCGAGGCGGCGAAATCCGAGCGCGGATCCCCACAGGGAGGGCGGGCGACCGGGCGGTTCAGGGTCGGCCGGCGGGGAGCCGATAGAGGGGAGACCGCCGCGGGACGAGGGCGCGCGGCGTCTCTCGACGAGCCTCTCCTCGACGACCCGTCCTCTCGGGATCGCGTGGTGGGCCCCGATCCAGGAGGCCACGGGATTGGCTGCGCTCAGCATGACGACCACGCTCCGACGAGTGCAGCGACCGGCGGGCTGGCTCGGCATCGGACTCCTCGTTTCGCTCTTCGGGTGTGCCGCGTGGCAGGACCTCCGCGATGGCCTCGGTCACGAGCGGGCTCGACCGCCGGGCATCGTCCGCGGACGGGTCGAGCCCGCGCCCTCCGCCGGGGCGACGGGTCCGATGCTCGTGGTTCTCGAGCCGCTCGAAGACGCGCGATCCCGCGAGCGCGACGATGGGCTGGGGCCCCGTGAGATCCGGATCCGGTCCGGCCAGCAGGATCCACCGATCGCTCTCGTCTCCGGTCGGCAGGGCTTTCGCTTCCGGAACCTCGATCCGATCCACCACGAGCCCTTCAGCATGGAGGCGCGCAACGCGTTCCGGGTCCGGGTCGAGGGCGGCGCGTTCTCCGAGCCGGTCCGTCTCTCGCGGGGCGGCTTCGTTCGTGTCTTCTGCCGTCTTCATCCGACCGAGACCTTCGCGCTCGTCGTGAGCGAGTCCCGCCGGCCCCTCGCCGCTCCACTCGCCGCCGAAGGTCGCTTTGCCTTTCCGGGCCTCTCTTCGGGCAGCTATCGCCTCCAGGCGGTGGGCGTCGATGCCGAGAGCGGTCCGATCCGGATCGACGTCCCGGGAGGCGAGACGGTCCAGGTGGAGCTCGGACTTCGCGCCCGGACGACGCCATGATCCGGCTCTCGAGGCTCCGGAGGCTGCCGGAGCTCCGGGTGCGTCATCGCATCGTCCTGAGCCTCGGCGCCATCGCGACGCTGGCGACGCTCCTGACCCTCGTCTTTCCCCATTACCGGCTGGCCGACGATCTCGAGCAGGCGGGCCGAGAGCGGCTGGAGCGATCGACCGCCGCGACCCTCGAGCTGTCGACCGATCTCCAGGAGCATCTTCGCCAGCGTCATCGCGCGATCGCGCGCACACCGGAGTTCCGGGCCAATCTGCAGACGGCGCACGTGCCGACGCTCCACGCGCTCGCCGAGAGCCTGGTCGCGCGGCAGGACTCCGTCGACGCGGTCGTCTTCAGCAACAGCGCCGGCGGTCGGGTCGCCGGCGCGGGACCGGCTGCGTTGCAGGCGGCCGTCCGGGCCGTGCGACTCGAGTCGCCGTCCTCGGCCTGCGGCCCGGGCGAGCCGGCCGTGCCCTGCGAAGAGATCGTCGGACGGGGCGATCGGATCCGTCTCGCGCTCGACGGGCGGCTGGTCCTCGGAACCTCGGTGCCTCTCTTCGTCGGCGAGCGCTTCGTCGGCCGGGCGGCCTTCGCCGAGGTCCAGGGCGAGAGCGTGCTGGAGGAGTGGTCGAGGCTGTCGGGCGCCGAGGTCGTGCTGCGCGAATCGACCCATCCCTCGGATGCCTTCGAGCGGGTGGCGCTCTCCGTCCCCCCCTTGGATCTCCGCGTCCGGACCTCGTTCACAGCCGAGCGCGAGGCCCTGGCCCGACTGCGAGCCACGATCCTCTCTGCGGGGCTGCTCGCTCTCGGGGTAGCGTATGCGCTGGCCGCTCCGCTCGCCCGCGGACTGCTGCGTCCGCTGCAGGAGATCGAGGCCGCGGCGGACGGGATCCGGGCCGGCGATCTCGAGACACGCCTCCGGAGCCGACGCCGCGACGAGTTCGGCGACGTCGCGCGGGCCTTCGATCTGATGCTGGACCATCTCGAGTCGACCCAGGAGGGGCTCGAGCGGGCCCAGTCGATCGGTCGTCTCGGGGGCTGGTCGTTCGTGGAGGGCGAAACGGAGGTCTCGGTCTCTCGCGAGCTGCGGCGGATCCTCGACCTCGGGTCCGAGGAGGATCCCGTCGATTGGGAGCTGATCCGGACACGCATCCATCCCTCCGATCGCGCCGCCTTCGCGACGGCGCTGCGGCGATGCGAGCGGGACGGTCTGTCCTTCGCGATCGACCAACGGGTCGTGCGGGCCGACGGCAGCGAACGCAGGGTTCACGCTCGCGGCGAGCGGATCTTCATCGACGGCGGTCGTCGCCGGATCCAGGGCACGATCCAGGACGTGACCGAGCGCAAGCGCATCGAGGATCAGGTCCGCGTGCTGGCCTATCGGGACGGGCTCACGGGCCTCGGCAATCGCCGCCTCTTCGCCGAGGATCTGCAACGGGCGATCAGCCTCGGGCGTCAGAACCTGCGTCCCCTGGCCGTCCTCTTCCTGGATCTGGACGACTTCAAGATCGTCAACGACACGCTCGGACACGGGATCGGGGATCAGCTGCTGTGCGTCGTCGCCGAGAGGCTGGAGGAGGTGGTCGGCGAGATGGCGGAGGAGTCGGATGCACCGAGCGTGCATCGGCTGGGCGGGGACGAGTTCGCCCTGATCCTGCCCCAGCTCGGAGACTGGGAAGGCGTTCGGCGATGTGCCCAGGCCATCACCCGCCGGCTCGGAGAGTCGGTCGACCTCGACGGCTACGACGTCCAGGTGAGCGCGAGCATCGGGATCGCGACCTGGCCCGACGAGGGGCTCGACGTCGCGACGCTCCTCTCGGGCTGCGATACGGCGATGTATCACGCGAAGCTGCAGGGCCGGGGCGAGTACCGCTTCTACGAGCCCTCGATGCGGGAGGCCTCGGAGCGGCGGCTGCGGATGGAAGGGCGGCTGCGCCGCGCGATCGATCGCGACGAGCTCGAGATCGTCTATCAGCCCAAGGTGGAGCCGCGCTCCGGACGGATCGAGGGCCTGGAGGCCTTGCTCCGATGGCGCGATCGCGACCTCGGTCCCGTCTCGCCCGACGAGTTCGTCAGCCTCGCCGAGGAGACCGGACAGATCCTCGCGCTCGGCGAGTGGGTCCTGGGCCAGGTCGTGCGTCAGGCACGGACCTGGATGGAGGCCGGCGTGTGCGACGTGCCCGTGGCCGTCAACGTGTCGAGCTCACAGATCGAGGCCGGCACGCTGCTGGACACCGTCGTGAGCCTGCTGCGCGAGACGGGTCTTCCGCCCAGCCGCCTGGAGCTCGAGGTCACCGAGAGCGCGCTGCTCCGAAGCGAGGATCGGGCGATCGGGATCCTGGGGGAGCTGCGGGAGGCGGGGATCAAGCTGGCGCTCGACGACTTCGGGACCGGCTACTCCTCGCTGGGCTATCTCCGGCGCCTGCCGCTGGATGCCGTCAAGATCGACCGCAGCTTCGTTCGCGACATCGTCGAAGACGAGTCGGATCGGGCGCTGCTCGCCTCGATCACGTCGATGGCGCACGTCCTCGGTCTCGCCGTAATCGTCGAGGGGGTCGAGAACGCGGGCCAGAGATCGGTGCTGAGCGGGATCGGCTGCGAGATGATCCAGGGCTATTTCTACAGCGAGGGCGTGTCGGCCTCCCGCATCCCGGAGATCGTCGAGCGGGGCTTCGAGGGCGAGCCCGCCTGAGCCGGCGGTCGCAGCATAGACGCTCCGGCGGCCCGGCGGCCCGGCGCGGAGGGACGCGATCGGTGCCGGCGGACGCAAGAAGGGCCCGCGACATGCCGTCACGGGCCCTCCGGTCGGGCTCTCGGCCCGGTCGCTCTCCGTCGGTCTCAGCCCTTGGCGGCCTTCACCGCGTCGGTCAGCGCGGGGACGATGTCGAAGAGATCAGCCACCACGCCGACGTCCGCCACCTCGAAGATCGGGGCATCGGGATCCTTGTTGATCGCGATGATGAAGTTCGAGGCCTTCATGCCGACCAGATGCTGGATCGCGCCCGAGATGCCGCAGGCGATGTAGAGCTTCGGAGCCACGACCTGACCCGAGGAGCCCACCTGGTAGGGATGGTCGAGCCAGCCAGCGTCGACCACCGGACGCGAGGCTCCCATCGCACCGCCGAGCGCGTCGGCCAGGGGCTGGATCACTTCCGGGAACTTCTCGGGATCGCCGACGCCGCGGCCGCCGGAGACGATGACGCTGGCCTTGGTGAGGTCGATGCCGGTGGCCGGAGGCGTCTTGATCTCGACGAACTTCGAGCGGGCGCTCGTGTCGATCGAGATCGCCTCGGTCTCGCCTTCGCTCGTGCCCTCGAAGGGCGAGACTGCGCCGGGCTGCATCGTGGCCACGGTCTGGCCCGTGGTCGTGATCTCGGCGTCGAGCTTGCCGTTGAACACGCGCCGTACGAACTTGAAGCCGTCTCCGTCGGCCTCCGCCTTGAAGCAGTCCGAGGCGAAGGCGCAGTCGAGGCCGGCGGCGATGCGCGGGGCGAAGTCCCAGCCGCGCGGCGTGTTCGAGATCAGGATCAGGTCGGCGCTCGCGGCCTCGGCGGCCGCCTTGATCGCCTTGCTCCAGATGTCGACGTTGTAGCTCTCGGCGGCACCGTCGTCGAAGACGAAGGTCTTGCCGGCGCCCTTGCTGGCGAACTGCGAGGCGAGATCGCCCACGCCCGAGCCGATGACGAGACCGTTCACGTCATGGCCGCCGGCGTCCGCCATGCTGCGCGCGAAGGCCACGAGCTCATAGCTCGAGTCCCGGATCGCGCCCTTTTGAATCTCTGCGACGACGAGGATCGTACCCATCGTTCACTCCTTTCCCTGCGCAGGAGGCGAGCCGCTCTAGAGCAGCCCCAGCTCCTTGATCTTGGTGACCAGCTGCGAGACGACCTCGTCCGTGGATCCCTGCAGGATCTCGGCGGAGTCTCCCTTCGGCGGCACGTAGATCTTGTTGATCTTCGTCTTGTTGTGCGCGGCGCCGACCGAGTCCGCGAGGCCGAGGTCCGCGAGCGTCTTCACGTCGACCGGCTTCTTCTTGGCCTGCATGATGCCCTTGAGCGACGCATAGCGGACCTGATTCGCTCCGGTCTGGATCGCCAGCAGGCAGGGCTTCTCGAGATCCACGACCTCGAGGTCGCCCCCTTCGAGCTCTCTCTCCACCTTGATCGAGGCCTCGCCGACCTCGGTCGCGAGCACGCTCGTCGCAGACGGCATGTCGAGCATGGCGGCCAGCATCGGCGGGATCGCCGACGCGTTGTCGTCGTCGGCCATCAGGCCGCAGAAGACGACGTCCGCTCCCTCTTCCTTCGCCACCGCGGCGAGGATCTTGGCGGTCCCGAGCGAGTCCGCGCCCTGGGCGGCCGGATCGTTCACGTGAATGGCGCGATCCGCGCCCATCCCGAGCGCGGTGCGCAGGGACTGCGTCACGCGATCGGGCCCGATCGAGACCACGACGACCTCGGCGCCGGCCGAGTCCTTGAGACGAAGGGCCTCCTCGACCGCGTAGGTGTCATAGCTGTTGATTTCGAACTTGATGTTGTCTTCCTGGATCCAGGTTCCATCGGAGGTCACGTCGAGACGTGCGTCCTGATGGGGGACCTGCTTCAGGCACACCATGACCTTCATGGGGGGCGGCCTCCGAGATGAAGCGGTTTTCAGCAAAAACCCCGGCACGGATGCGCCGGGGCCACGAACGCCGCGGACTCTACCGCTCGACACCCGGCTTTTCAACGGGATTCCCACGCAGCGACGCAGGCTTGCGCCCCTGCGACTGACCATGGGCTCGCGCTCTGGGGGCTCCGGCGCGCGGGTCTCCGGCAGCGTGGGGACGACCCGCTTCGGCCGCGAGGCGCACGACCCCGCATCCGACTGGGAATGCGGAATGGGGGATCTGCGATGCGGGATCCGCGAGCCCGATCGCGTCGGCCTTTCTCAGTAGCCCATGAAGGAGAGGAAGGTCTCGACCGAGGCCGCCCGCAGGTAGGGGTTCGTCCTCTTCTGCTCGCCCAGGGCGTCATGTCCCTCTGGGGAATACAGATGACCCGGGTAGAGGACCGTCTCGTCGGGCATCCGCTTCAGGGTCTCGAGGCTCTCGAACATCGCGCGCGGATCGCTTCCCGGGAGATCGACGCGTCCGCAGCCATTCAGGAAGAGCGTGTCTCCCGAGACCAGGCGGCCGGCCTGGTCGCGCTCCTCGACCAGGAAGCACTGGCTCCCGGGCGTGTGTCCCGGCGTGTGGACGAGCCGGACGGTGACGCCACCGAGCTCGACCGTGTCTCCGCTCGCATGCCGCACGAGATCGCTGTCGGAGATGCCGGTCACCTGGAGCAGCCCCTCGGCCTCGTGCTGGTTCACGTGCACCGGCATCGGCTTGCGCTCGAGCAGTCGGCTCAGCCCCTCGATCGAATGTCCGAAGATCTCTCCTCCCACGTGGTCCTGGTGGTAGTGGGTCACCAGGGCGCCCACGACCTCGATGCCGTCCTGGGCGGCCTGGTCGAGCAGCCCGTCGACGCTCCAGGCGGGGTCGACCACCCAGGCCTTGCGCTGGGATCGGCTGCCGATCAGATAGGCGAGATTCGCCATCTCGCCGACGAGGTGCTGGGAGAAGTAGAGATCGCTGGACGCATCGCTCATGAAGGGCCCTCCTCGACCGGGACTCTTCGGCACGAGCGGACTCAGCGCAAGCGACGCGTGAGCCAGCTCGAGAGCACGGCGAAGACCTCGGCGTGGACCTCCGCCTGGCTGCGTCCCGACTTCTTCGGCACGTGGAAGGCCGAGTCGGCCTCCGCCACGTCGTGGATCTCGACCGGAGCCCCGACCCGCCGCAGCACGGCCCCCAGGGTCGGACCGTCGCAGCGGCGATCGCGCGTGCCCTGCACGAAGAGCATGGGAGAGGTGGCGCGATAGAGGACCTCGGCCTCGACCTGCTCCTTCTTGTCCTGGGTGTGAAGAGGAAAGCCCAGCAGGAAGAGGCCGTCGACGCGCAGGCGGTCGGCCACGAGCGTGGCGGCGACCCGTCCGCCCAGGCCCAGACCGCCGACGAAGAGCCGCGCAGGCAGAGCGGTCGGGTCTCGACCGAGCAGCGCCAGCGCGGACCTGAAGGTGCGCTCGAGGACGGCGGGGGAGTCGGCGCTCGCCCGCTTTCCGGCCTCGCCGAAGGGAAAATTGAAGCGCAGCGTGAGGAAGCCGCGCTCGGCGAGTCCCCGGGCGAGGGTCGCGATCAGCGGATCGTCGCAGGCCTTCGAGGTCCCGTGGGCGAAGACGATGGCCACGCGCTCTCCGGTCGGCCACCACTCGGGCGTCCCGAGCACGCCGCGCACATGGTCGAGACCATGAACGGTCTCGGAGAGGGGGATCCAGACCTCCTCGAATCGTGCGTTGGGCTCCATCGGGAATGCGCCTCTCTCTGTGACTCGCCGTGACTCGCCATGACTCGCCGTGACTCCCCAGTCTCCGTCTCGGGCGGCGGAGGCTCGGGCGAGAGCGAGCGTGGCCTTCCCCGGCGACCCCGCGGTCGGATTCGGCATGGCGCACACGCCCCGACTCCAGGAACCTTACGCGAATCCAGAGGCGAGTT
>CAYXLY010000142.1:0-10206 GCA_964466005.1 uncultured Spirochaetaceae bacterium
GAAGCGAACACGTCGAACGAGGCGAGCGAGCAGGAGTCCGCAGCCGACGAGTCGACGGAAGGTCAGACGGCCAGGGAGTAGTAGAGAATGCCCAAGATGAAGACGCATCGGGGCTCGGCCAAGCGCTTCAGCTTGACGGGAACCGGAAAGCTGAAGCGCAACAAGTCGAACCGACAGCACATCCTGACGAAGAAGCGCACCAAGCGGAAGCGGGTGCTTCGCCAGCACGACCTCGTCTCCGCCGACGACGCACCGCGGGTGAGGCGCCTTCTGCCCTACCTCTGATCGCCGTTCTCCCGGCTTCCACGAATCGGCCTCCCGAGGCCTTTGGGAGAGACCCGGGCGAAGGGCCCGTGCTCGCCTGGATCGCTGGATGGCTGGATGAAGGGAAGAGAAGGGGAGCGACGCCTCGGCGAGCGGAGTCGCTCGCGGGGCGGATCGACCGACGAGACCGACGAAAAAGACGCGACTCCATCGGGGAGACGCTGTCGCGAATGACCCGAGCAGGCCGACAGGCACGCCTGCCGGGTCGGATCGACGATCGGAGAGGGCTCCGATCGTCGATCGAGAACCCACGAGAGAGGGGAGCCAGAAGATGCCGAGAGTGAAGCGGGGAGTCCCCGGCGCCAGACGCCGACGAGCGGTCCTGAAGCGAGCCAAGGGCTATTTCGGGGGACGCAGCAAGCTGCATAGCGTCGCGGTCGAGGCGGTCGAGAAGGCCGACAAGTACGCGTACCGGGATCGGCGACAGCGAAAGCGGCAGTTCCGCGCCCTCTGGATCGCGCGCATCAACGCCGCGGCGCGCGAGAACGGACTCTCCTACAGCCGCCTGATGGCCGGCCTGAGGACGGCCGGGATCGAGATCGATCGGAAGGTGCTGGCCCAGCTCGCGCTCGAGGATCCGAAGGGGTTCGCCGCGCTGGCCGAGCGGGCCAGGGGCGGCACGGCCTGAGAAGACGACGAATCGGACTCGTTGCGATTCGGGTCGCTCTGCGCGAGCGTCGCTTCGGTCGCGTCGAGAGGATCAGCACAGTCCCGGGAGGCGAGCTTCCCGGCACGATGACCGATTCTGGGGGAGTCAGTCGATGACCAAGGCGGAGATCGTCGAGCAGATCTACGAGCGCGTGGGCTTCTCCAAGAAAGAGGCGGCGGAGCTCGTGGAGAAGGTCTTCGAGATCATGAAGGAGACGCTCGCCGAAGGCGAGAAGGTCAAGATCTCCGGCTTCGGCAACTTCGTCGTTCGGGAGAAGAATGCGCGCAAGGGGCGCAACCCGCAGACCGGACAGGAGATCCTCCTCGACGCGCGTCGGGTGCTCACCTTCAAGCCGAGCCTCGTCCTGAAGAACGTGCTGAACGAGACCGAGGTCTCGGAGGCCGAGCAGGCCGCCGAGGCCTTGCGCGCCGAGGAGAACGACTGAGCGCGAACGAGCCGGATGCGAGCAGGTCGGGCTGTCGCTCGCGGGTACTCGGCCCGCCGCTTCGGACACGCTTTTTCCCGTGCAAGTCCTCCCGAGCCGTGGCATCGTGAGTCGACCTGTCAGCCGGAGGGGCCGCATGGCGCAACGGGGGCGCAATCCCCAGCGATCGAAGGAGGGGGCCCGGACTCCGCGCGAGGAGGAGGAGGCTCGCCGGGCTCTCGAGGCCTCGGAGAAGCTCTACTACCGGATCGGCGAGGTCAGCAAGCTGACGGGCGTGAAGCCGCATGTGCTTCGGTACTGGGAGACCGAGTTCCGATGGATGGCGCCGCCCAAGTCTCGATCGAAGCAGCGCCTCTATCGCAAGCGAGACATCGAGCTCGTCTGGCTCCTCAAGCGGCTCCTCTGGGAGGAGCGCTACACGATCGCCGGCGCGAGACAACGCATCCAGGAGCTCGGCGTCGACGGGGCCCTCGCGTCGTGGACAGGCGAGCCGGGGGTGGGCTCCAGGGAGTCGACCGTCTCCCCCGCAGCCACCGCTTCCACGGAGTCGGAAGAGGCCTGGGACGAGAGCCTCGCGGCGGCGCTCGGGGAGCTGCACGCGGAGCTCACGTCTCTGAGAGGGCTGCTCCAGGAAGGTGTCTGAGCGCCCGTCCAGGACGATGACCCCCATGGATCCGGGGCGGAGAGCCTTCGCCGAGACGGCCGACCCCGAGGCCTACGTCGCCCGGACCGCCACGGAGGCCGTCCTTGCGAAGCTCGAGCAGTGGAGAGACGAGGGCGAGTCGGCTGCGTCGATCGCCTGTCTGATCGCGCCTCCCGGCCTGGGCAAGACCTTCCTGCTGCGTGTCTTCGAGAGCCGCCTCGTCGGGAGCCGCCCCCTGGACCGCGTCTCTCCCGAGGACACTCCGTACGCGTCTCTTCACGCCCCGCCGCATGAGCGCCTCCGTCGCGATGCGGCATCGCTCGCCCTCTATCTTCCCTACGCCGGTCTCTTACTCCCGGATCTCTCCGCGTGGGTCCACGGCCTTCTCGGCCGCCCGCTGAGCGCGTCGGTCTCCGAGGATCCCGATCAGGGCGCCCTCGAGGCTCTCCTCGCGCTGGGCGACGGACCGGAGAGCCCCTGCTTCCTCATCGTGGACGACGCCGAGTCGATGCCGGCGGCGACCGCTCGTCGTCTGGCCCGGGGACTCCGCCCGAGAGGCGCTCCGCTTCGGCTGCTGCTCGCCCTGAACGACGATGCGCGAGCGATGCGCTTGCGGGCCACCCTCGATGATGGCCAGGAGCCCGTCGAGATCCTGTTTCGGGATCCCATGACCGAGAGCGAGACGAGAGCCTATCTGCGAGCCCGCATGAGCTGGGCCGGCGTCCCGGAGCCCACGATCGCCTCGCTCGAGTCGACGTCGGCATCTCGCATTCATGCCCTCTCGGGCGGTCTCCCGCGACGCGTCCACAGGCTGGCCGCGAGCCTCCTCCAGACCGGCGATCTGCCCATCCAGGGCGCAGGCGACGAAAGCTGGCGCGAGGCGGAGTGGATGGGGAGGCCGATCGACGACCTCGAGGACGCGGAAGAAGCCTGACACGGCCGTCGACAGCCCTTCGGCACTGGGCTACTCCTCCGTCTCTCGTCGGGCCGTGGCGCAGTCTGGTAGCGCGCTTGACTGGGGGTCAAGAGGTCGCGGGTTCAAGTCCCGCCGGCCCGACCAGATGAGACCGACCCCGCCTCCCTTCCTCGTCTCGTCTCCAGCTCTGATGCGGTGATTCCGAGGTCGATCTGAGGTGGATCGGCGGTCGGCCGGAGGCCGACCTCGACCGATTTCGAAGAGGCGGATCCCGAGGAGGCGAGGAGCGCCGAGGGATCGGGCCGACGAACGCAGCGGGGGCGGCTGCCCTATCATGGGAGCATGCCGCGCCTCTCCCGCCTCAGTCGATCCATCGCGGGCCGCGTCGCTCTCGTCACCGGGGCGGCCAGCGGGATGGGTCGAGCGACGGCTCATCTCTTCGCGGACGAGGGCTGCCGGGTCGCCGTGACCGATCTCGCGCGCGAAGGCGTCGAACGGGTCGTCGATGAGATCCGGGGCTCGGGCGGCGAGGCGGCGGGCTGGACGCTCGACGTCAGCCGGAGCGAGCGCATCCGCGAGGTCGTGGGCGAGATCCCCGCTCGGCTCGGCGAGATCGACATCCTCGTCAACAACGCCGGAGTCGCGATCGGCGCCTCGCTCGAGCAGCCCGACGCAGAGTACGAGGCGACCTGGCAGCGCGCCCTCGACGTCCTGCTGACCGCGCATGTCCGCCTCGTCCGCGCCTGCCTGCCCCAGCTCGCGCGGCATGGCGAGGGCCGCGTCATCAACGTGGCCTCGACCGAGGGGCTCGGTGCGACGGCGGGGACCGGACCCTATACCGTGGCCAAGCACGGCGTGATCGGGCTGACGCGCTCGCTGGCCGTCGAGCTCGGCGCGAGAGGCGTCACGGTGAACTGCGTCTGCCCTGGGCCGATTCTGACGGGGATGACGGAGGCGATTCCGGAGGCCATGCGCGAGAAGTTCGCGCGCCGTCGCGTGCCGCTTCGACGTTATGGCGAGCCCGAGGAGGTCGCCCACGCGACCCTCGGTCTGGCCCTTCCGGCCTCTTCCTACCTCAATGGCGTCGTCCTGCCGGTCGATGGAGGCATGACGGTCCAGAATACCTAGCTAGAGCCCCGATCGACGGGTCCGGGGCCGAGGCCGCTCGGCGATCGGCCGGGGCCGAACGCTTCTCACTGCACGCGGAGACCTTCGTTGAATCGACCCAGGATCATCGTGACGGGCGGGGCGGGCTTCATCGGCTCGCACACGGTCGTCGATCTCGTCGAGAACGGCTACGAGCCGATCCTGATCGACGACTTCTCGAACTCCGAGCGCTCGGTGCTCGCGGGGCTCGCAGCGGTCTGCGGACGCGATCTCTCCTGCCACGCGCTGGACTGCCGCGATCGCGAGTCCGTCGAGCGCGTCTTCGAGTCAGAGGGACCGATCGCCGGCGTGATCCACTTCGCCGCCTCGAAGGCGGTCGGGGAGTCCCAGCGCGAGCCGCTCCGCTACTACTCGAACAACCTGGGATCGCTGCTCACGATGCTCGAGGTCATGGCCCGCTTCGAGGTGAGTGATCTCGTCTTCTCCTCCTCTTGCACGGTCTACGGCCAGCCCGAGGTCCTGCCCGTGACGGAGTCGACCCCCGTGGCCGAGCCCGCCTCGGTCTACGGCGCCACCAAGCAGGTCTGCGAGAACATCCTGGCCGACGTCGTCGCCTCCGGCGCCCCGCTCCGGGCGACGCTCTTGCGTTATTTCAACCCGATCGGCGCCCATCCGAGCGCTCGGATCGGCGAGCTGCCGCTCGGCGATCCCCAGAACCTCGTGCCGATCATCCTGCAGAGTGCGGCCGGGCTGCGCGGTCCGGTCCAGATCTTCGGCGACGACTGGTCGACGCCGGATGGGACCTGCATCCGGGACTACATCCACGTGCTGGATCTGGCGGCGGCCCACGTGAAGAGCCTGGAGTGGATGACCCGGCAGCGTGAAGCGGCCCTCCTCGAGATCCTGAACGTCGGGACGGGGCGGGGCACCTCCGTGCGCGAGGCCCTCGCCGCCTTCGAGCGGGCCACGGGGCGATCGATCGAGGCCGTGGTCGGTCCGCGCCGAGAGGGCGACATCGAGCAGATCTATGCGGACTCGAAGAAGGCGGAGCGCGTGCTGGGCTGGAAGGCTTCACGAACCGTCGAGGACGCGATGCGGGATGCCTGGCGCTGGCAGTGCGGGCTCGAGACGGGCTCCGGGAAGGACCCGTCGGGCTGAGCGGCAGAGGGGCTCAACGCTCCCGGGCCGGCTCGAATCCGCCCCTCATCCGTCGTGCCTTCAGCGGCTGCCCGGGCGAGTCGGACTGGCGAGCAGCCTGGCCAGGTAGATCCCGTACGGGTTCTTGCTGAGGAGATCGGCGCGCTCCTGAAGCTGCTCTCGGCTGATCCAGCCGTTGCGCCAGCCGATCTCCTCGGGACAGGAGACCTGGAGGCCCTGACGCTCCTGGACGGCCTGGATGAAGTTGGCCGCCTGCAGCAGGGATTCGTGGGTCCCCGTATCGAGCCAGGCCACGCCGCGGCCCAGGAGCTCGACGCGGAGCTCTCCGAGCTTCAGGTAGGCGAGGTTGACGTCGGTGATCTCGAGCTCGCCGCGAGCCGAGGGCGACAAGCCGGCCGCGATCCCGACGACCCGTTCGTCGTAGAAGTAGAGACCGGTCACGGCATAGTTGGAGCGAGGCCGCGCCGGCTTCTCCTCGATCGAGAGGATGCGGCCCCCCTCGTCGAAGTCCACGACGCCGTAGCGCTCCGGATCGTGGACGTGGTAGCCGATCACGGTCGCTCCGGCGCCGCGCGTGCTGGCCCGGCGGATCGAGTCCGGGAAGCCGTGGCCATAGAAGATGTTGTCTCCGAGGGCGAGCGCGACCGGCTCTCCATCGATCCAATCGGCGGCGATCAGGAAGGCCTGGGCGATGCCCTCGGGCTTCTCCTGGACTCGGTACTGGATCCGGACACCGAAGTCCCGCCCGTCGCCCAGGAGCTTCTCGAAGAGCGGCGTGTCGTGCGGCGTCGAGATCAGCAGGATGTCCTGGATGCCGGCCAGCATCAACGAGGAGAGCGGGTAGTAGACCATGGGCTTGTCGTAGACCGGGAGCAGCTGCTTCGAGACGCCGCCGGTGGCGGGAAGCAGGCGGGTCCCCGATCCCCCCGCGAGCAGGATGCCCTTCATCGTCCGCGATCCTCTCCGCCGACGGCCTCGGCGCTGGGCCGAGGCGCCCGATCCAGTCCCCGTCGGCTCCGGGAGCGTTCTTCGTCCTGGATCGCCTGGCGCCACTCCTCGTGCTCGAGATACCAACCGACGGTCCGCAGCAGTGCGGTCTCGAAGTCGGAGGAGGGCGCCCAGCCGAGCTCTCTCCGGGCGCGAGAGGCGTCGATCGCATAGCGACGATCGTGCCCGGGTCGGTCCTCGACGAATCGCTTCAGGTCGGCATAGCGCTCTATGCCCCGACTGCGAAGGCTCTCGTTCTCGGCGGCGGGGCGGAGCTTCTCGAGCGCCTCGCAGAGCGCGTCCACGACCTGGAGGTTGGAGCGCTCGCTGTCGCCGCCGAAGGCGTACTGCTCGCCGAGGCGTCCCGCCTCGAGCGCCCGTGCGATGCCGGCGCAGTGGTCCTCGACGTAGATCCAGTCGCGCACGTTGCCTCCATCGCCGTAGATCGGAAGCGGGTGCCCCTCGAGCGCGTTGAGGATCATGAGCGGGATGAGCTTCTCGGGAAACTGGAGCGGTCCATAGTTGTTCGAGCAGTTGGTCGTGATCGTCGGCAGCCCATAGGTATGGTGATAGGCGCGGACGAGGAGATCCGCGCTCGCCTTGGAAGCGGAGTAGGGCGAGTTGGGCGCGTAGGGCGTGTCCTCGGTGAAGAAGCCGGTCTCGCCCAGAGTGCCGTAGACCTCGTCGGTCGACACGTGCAGGAATCGGAAGGCCTCTCGCTCGGCCGCGGAGAGGCGCGCGAAGCGGGCCCGAGCCGCTTCGAGGAGCACGAAGGTGCCCACGATGTTCGTCTCGATGAAGGCTCCGGGGCCATCGATGGAGCGGTCCACATGGGACTCGGCGGCGAAGTTCAGGATCCGATCGGGCCGATGGGTCTCGAAGACCGCGGAGACGGCCTTCGCGTCGGCGATGTCGCCGCGCACGAACTCGAATCGATCCGGAGCCGGGAGGTCTCTCAGGTTCTCGAGGCTGCCCGCGTAGGTGAGCTTGTCGAGGACCACGATCCGGATCGCCGGTCGGTGCTCGAGCGCCCAGCGGACGAAGTTGGCGCCGATGAAGCCGGCTCCGCCGGTGACGAGCCAGGTCTGGACGGTCATGGGAGCCTCTCCATCGGGTCGCGAAGCTAGCATCCGGGTCGCGATCGAGCGTCTGCCCGTCTCTTCGGTCGGGCTCGGCGGAATCTGAGGGTCGAGGAGTCGAGCGCGCCTTTCCCCCAAGGGGCTAGAGGGCGCTGAGGGGGGTGTGTCACATGAAGCCCGCGGCGGGAATGGGAGCTTCTCCGGGGCCCGGGTGATTCCGAAGCGTTCTCGGATCGATTGCCCTCTCTCTTGCGCAGCGCTTGCGGGCAGTCGGCATCCGGTCGAGACCTCAACGCATCCATCCCTCGCGGTCGAGAGGCCGCCATTGGCAGACGGCGAGTCGGGTACGATCTGAGGTCTTCCGCATAATTCCTCGAAATTCTTGCTCAATCGAGACCCGGAGTCGGCCGCTTCAGGCTCTCCCACGCGTATAATCGGAGCGCCGCGGGATACCCTTTCGAGGACTTCCGGGCACATCCTCTCGAGACCCGGAGCGACGCCGATCGCCCGGTGTGTCTCGAAGGCCTCGGGTCTTCACCCGAGGCTCGGCGGATCAGGACGCGGACGAGGATAGAGCGGATGCTGCGGAACAACGGAACGATCACGTCCTCCCTGTTGATGTCCCTGGACATCCTGCTGAGCGCGGTCATTTTTCTCGGCCTGCTGCATTGGCCGGAAGCGAGCGGCCTGACGGAGCCCTTTCGCGAGGGCGGCGCCCCGATGCTCGTGGTGGTCCTGACGGGCTGCCTGATCTGGCCCTTCACCTTCCAGCAGCTCGACGTGTACGCCTCCGTCCGGACGCAGAATTTCTGGGAGGTCTCACAGCGCCTGATCTTTGCGGGGGTCGTGACCGGGACCGTTCTCGGGGCCGTCGCGTTTGCGACGAACGTGCCCCTCAGCCGGGGCTTTCCCTTCCTCTGCGCAGGCGCCCAGGGAGTGGCGCTCGCGGGAACCCGCTTCGTCCTGTACGGCGCGCTCCGGACGGCGCGGCGCTTCGGGCGCAATACGCGGAACGTCCTGATCGTCGGAAGTGGTCAGCGAGCCGCCGAGGTGAAGCGCGGCATCGACGCCCATCCGAGCTGGGGGCTGCGCGTGCTGGGCTTCGTGGACGACGTCGATACTCCCGTCGATCCCAGTCTCTTTGCGGCCAAGCTCTTCCGGATCGAGCAGATGCCCGAGCTGCTCGGCGACCTCGTCGTCGATCGCGTGATCGTGGCCTGCCCGCGCTCGATGCTGGGCTCGATCGCGCCCGTGCTGCGTTCCTGCAGCGGCGCCGGCGTCCCGCTGACGCTGCTGCCGGACCTCTTCGGCGACTTCATGCCGCTGCCTCAGGTCGGTCGCTTCGGCTCCCGACCCTCGCTCGAGTTCTCCGCGGTCCATCACAACGCCTTCCTGCTCTGGGTGAAGCGTCTGGTGGACATCGTGGGGGCATCCGCCGCCCTCCTGCTGACGGCTCCGATCCTCGGCCTGGCGGCGCTGGCGATCCGTCTGGAGGACGGAGGTCCGGTCTTCTTCCGACAGACCCGTTGCGGTCTCTATGGTCGGCGCTTCACGATGATCAAGCTGCGCACGATGTGCGTCGACGCGGAGAAGCGCAAGGCGGAGCTCGAGGCCCTGAACGAGATGGACGGGCCGGTCTTCAAGGTCAAGCTCGATCCCCGGATCACGAGGGTCGGCGCCTTCCTGCGCCGCTACAGCCTCGACGAGCTGCCTCAGTTCTGGAACGTCCTGACCGGGGAGATGAGTCTGGTGGGGCCGCGTCCTCCGGTGCCGGAAGAGGTGGTCCACTACGAGATCTCCGATCGACGGCGGCTCTCCATGCGCCCCGGCATCACCTGCGTCTGGCAGGTGAGCGGTCGCAATCAGATCGGCTTCGAGGAGTGGGTGAAGCTCGACCTGCAGTACATCGATACCTGGTCGCTGGCGCTGGACGTCTGGATCCTGGCCCGGACGATCCCGGCCGTCCTGCTGGCTCGCGGCGCGCACTGATTCCAGCCCGGCCCACACCCACCGCCGGCCGAGTCGCGCTCAGGAAGCCTCTTCGAGAGTGGCCAGCAGCGCCTTGCGATCGACCTTGCCGTTCGAGTTGAGCGGAAAGCGCTCGACCAGGTGGATCTCGCGTGGAGCCATGTAATGCGGCAGGCGCGTCCGGGCGCGCTGGATCACGCTCTCGGTGTCCACGGTCGGGTCCGCGAGGAAGACGACGATGCCGTCGGCGCCGGCGGAGGTCCGCGGCCAGCCCTGCGCGATGGCGACCTCGACGCCCGCCTCCTCCCGCATCACGGCCTCGACCTCGCCGAGCTCCACGCGATAGCCCTGGATCTTGATCTGGTTGTCCATCCGGCCGAGGTAGACCATGGGGCGGTCGCCCCGGCTCCGGCGGACACGATCTCCCGTGCGGTAGTAGACGCGATCCCGACCGGGCGGCACGATGAAGGCGGCGCTCGTCTTCTCCGGGTCCTGCCAATAGCCCGGAGTGAGCTGGGGGCCCGTCATCAGGAGCTCCCCGGTCTCGCCCGGCGGCACCTCGCGCAGCGCTTCGTCCACGACGAGGACCTCCATGCCGGGGTAGGGGTCGCCGATCGGGACCAGCCCCAGCTCGCAGTCCTCGCGAGAGCGCTCGGGGTCCCAGCGGTAGAGCGTGCAGGCGATCGTGAGCTCGGTCGGACCGTAGAGGTTTTCGACCACCGAGCTCGGGGCGGCCGCCGTCCACGCCTCCACGATCTCTGCCGGGAGGGCCTCGCCGCAGAAGAGGCTCCAGCGCAGGGTCGGGTAGGCCTCGGGCTTCAACATGCGCAGTCGGCTCATCAGCACGCCCGTCGAGGGCACCGAGAACCAGACCGTCAGGCCCGACTCCTGGATGTAGCCCTTTCCACGGGGCAACACACCCCCATGATC
>CAYXLY010000143.1:0-10198 GCA_964466005.1 uncultured Spirochaetaceae bacterium
GGCGGCCGACCCGTCGAGGAGCTCACTCTCGCCGAGAACCGGATCGCCGAGAACCGGATCGCCGAGAACCGGATCGCCGAGAACCGGATCGCCGACGCCGGGATCGAGAGTGCGGCCGAAGAATCCGGGCATCGCGGGGAGCGAGAGTAGCGCCCGATGCAGACCGCCTTCCTACGCGGCCGTGATCACCAGCGCGTGGGCGGACTCGAGCTGATCGCGGAGGGACCCGCCGCCATCGCCCTGTCTCGCGGCGGTGCCCGCAAGACCTACTCGCATACCGACCCCAACGAGGATTGCACCGCCTTCGCACTCGGCGCCGGGGGCCAGATCGGGGTCGCAGCCGACGGCCATCACGGCGAGCTCGGCTCCGAGGCCGCCGTGCAGACGATCCTCGAGGAGTTCGCCGCGCGCTGGACGACCGCCGAGGCGCCCGCCCATGGCGAGTCCGAGTGGCGGGAGCAGGGCTTCGAGGCCCTCCTCCGCGTGAATCATGCGATCCTCGAGATCGCAGCCCGGCAGGGCCTCCCACCGGCCCCCACGACCTTCGTGCTCGCCCTGCTGCGCCCCGCCGAGGACCTCCTCCTCCATCTCTCCGTCGGAGACAGTCATCTCTTCGCGGTCGACGGCGAGGAGGCCGTCGAGCTCGGCGGCCGGGATCCCGACTGGCGATTCACGCCGTTTCTCGGCTACGAGCAGGCGACTCGCGAGCTCCTCGAGCGATACGCCCGGGTCGGCCAGCGGAAGCTCTCGGACCTCCGGGCGGTGGTGCTCGCCACGGATGGCCTCTCGGAGCCCGGCATCGGCGTTCTCGATCCGCCCGGCACCGTCCTGAACGAGGTGAGCCGGGTCGAGATGGACATGCCGCCGGAGTCCCGGCCCGTCGAGACCTGCCGGGGGGTGGTCGAGACGGCGCTCCGGGCCCATCGGCGTCAGCGGGCGGGAGACAACGTGGCCTGCTCGGTCGTGTGGGTGAGGGACTGAGGCCCGCTCGCCGGGACCGCCTCAGCTCGACATGATCGACGCGACGCGCCGGCCGATCGCCAGCGCCGCCGTCAGGCCGGGCGACTCGATGCCGAGACAAGCGACGAAGCCGGGCGCACCCTGCCGACTCGTCTCCTCGATCACGAAGTCCCGGAAGCCCTCGCCGGGCGCCGCCAGACGGGGACGGACGCCGGCCGACTCGGGTACGAGCTCCGCTCGGGCCAGGCCGGGCAGGTAGCGCGCGACCGCCGACCGGAACACCGTGGCCTTGGCCGGATCGACGGCGTAGTCGACCTCGGAGACGTACTCCGCGTCGGGCCCGAAACGGATGCGGCCGCCGAGGTCGAGCGTGACGTGGATTCCCAGCCCGGCCTGCGGTGGCACCGGATAGATCAGGCGACCGACTCGCGGACGAGGACCCGGTCCGAGCGTGAAATAATCTCCCTTGCAGGGATGCTGACGCCAGCCCATCGCGTCGACGTCGATTCCAGCCAGGCTCGCGATGGCGTCCGCGTCGAGCCCCGCCGCATCGACCACGAAGCCCGCGTCGACGGCCTCACGCCCGCCCCGGTCATCGGCGAGCTCGACCTGCCAGCCCCAGGAGCGCGACGAGAGCGCGCGCACGGACCGCTGCAGAGCGAGCACGGCTCCCGCCGTCTCGGCCTCGGCGAGCAGCGCCAGGCAGAGTCCGCGGGCATCCACGATCCCGCTCTCGGGCGAGAGCAGGGCGAGCGACGCCCGGATCTCGGGCTCGAGCCGACGGATCGCGTCGGGACCGATGCATTCCAGCCCGACGACCCCGTTGGCCCGACCCCGTTCGAGAAGCGCCTGCACGACCGGCTCCTCGGAGGCGGTCGTGGCGACGATCAGCTTGCCGATGCGGCGCGCCTCGACGCGCCGCTCTGCGCAGTAGCGATAGAGCATCTCACGGCCCGCCACGCAGAGCGTGGTCTTCAGGCTGTCGCTCGGATGGTAGAGGCCCGCATGCACGACCTCGCTGTTGCGGCTGGTCACGCCGCGGCCGACGTCCGCGCCCTGCTCGAGCACCAGAACGGAGCGGCCTTCGCGAGCGGATGCGGCCGCGATCGCCAGCCCCACCACGCCGGCGCCGATGACGACGACCTCGAACCCGCTCTCCGGTCGGAGGCGTCCGACGCTAGAAGCTGTCGCCGTACTCACTCTGGTAGAGATCCCGGATGGCCGGGAGGTCGAGATCGATGCTCTGGGGGCCCTTTCGAGCGACCTTCAGCGAGCCCATCAGACTGCCGAGCTGGGCTCCGGTCTCGAGCGGGAGATCGTAGGCCAGCGCGTAGAGGAGGCCGGATCGGTAGGCATCGCCACAGCCCGTCGGGTCGAGCGCGCGCTCGGCCTTCACCGGCGGCACCTCCAGCCGGTCCACGCCCATCCGGATGCCCGCATCCCATCCGCCCCGGCGCAGCATCGAGCCCTCCTCGCCGCGAGTCACGACCAGCGCACCGACCTTGGCCGCGATCGCGTCCTCGTCGAGCCCGGTCTTCTCGCGCGTGAGCTCCCACTCGTACTCGTTCACGATGTAGACGGCCGCACCCTCGAGCGCCGTCAGGAGCTCCGCTGCATCGAGGATGGGGAGCCCCTGTCCGGGATCGACGACGCAGTGGGCGCCGCGCGCCTTGACCTCTCGCGCGTAGTCGATCATCGCCTGCTTGCCGTTGGGCGAGACGATCGCGACCGAGAAGGGCTCGGTCACCTCGGAGACCCGGGCCTCGTGAGCGCGGTCCATCGCGCCCGGATGGAAGGAGATGATCTGGTTGTTGCCGAGGTCCGTCGTGATGAAGCACGAGGCCGTGTACTCGTCCGCCAGCACGCGAAGGTGGTCGCGACGCACGCCATGCTGGTCCATCCAGTCGCCATAGGGGCCGAGATCCGGCCCGACGGCGGCGAGCAGGATCGGATCGATGCCGAGACGCCGGAGGTTGTAGGCGATGTTCGCGCCCGTCCCGCCGAACTGCTTCGACATGGCGGGCACGTGGAAGGCGACGTTGAGCTTCTCCAGCTTGTCGCCGATGAAGTGGTTCTCGAAGTGATCCTCGAAGACCATGATGTGGTCGACGGCGACCGATCCCGTCACGAGCACTGACATTCTGGACTCTCTCCTGCATTGCGCGCGCGCCTCGCGGCGCGCGCCTGTCGTTCCGACACCCGTTCCCGTCGGCGTCTTCTCGGATTCACCGGATTCCCGGCGGCCCGGTCGCCCGGATCGCGGCTCCGAGGGGGCTCTCATCGGCGCCGTCGCGTCCATCGGCGCCTTCGCGTCGCCCGTCCGCGGGGGTCTCGATCGCTCGAGGCCTCCGTCCTTCGAGACCTTCGACGCTCATTCGAGGGCCCACTCGAACGCTCTCTCGATCCGAACGCTCTCTCGATCCGAACGCGCTCTCGAATGGAGACGGGGCGAGCGCGGGTAATTCGGCCGGGCAGAGTCGGCAGTCTCGCCGGTGGGCCCGGCCTCGTCAACGGTGGGCCGCGCCCTGCCCCGGAGCCTCCCCGCATCCGATGCTAGGATGTCTGCATGGGTATTGCAGATCTCTACGACAAGGGCAGGCCGATCATCTCCTTCGAGTTCTTTCCTCCCAAGACCGACGCAGGCTACCGCTCGCTCTTCCGAACGATCGAGGAGCTGAAGCAGCTGGCCCCGGGGTTCGTCTCCGTCACGATGGGTGCCGGAGGCAGCACGAGGACCAGGACCGTCGATCTCACCATCGAGATCACGAGCCAGATCGGCCTGGAGACGATGGCCCACCTGCCCTGCACCGGCTTCCGGCCGCCGGAGATCGACGAGATCCTCGATCGCCTCGAGGCCGGTGGCGTCGACAACGTGCTGGCGCTGCGAGGCGACCCGCCGCAGAACGATCCCGACTTCGAGAAGCCGGCCGACGGCTTCACGTACGCCAACGAGCTCGTGGCGCACATCGCCCGACGCGGCGGCTTCACGATCGGTGCGGCCTGCTGCCCGGAGGTGCATCCCGAGGCTCCGAGCCCCGCGGCCGACCTCGAGAACCTGAAGCGCAAGGTCGACTGCGGGGCCCATTTCCTCGTCAGCCAGTTCTTCTTCGACAACGAGCTCTTCTTCGACTTCGTCGAGCGCGCGCGCGGCAAGGGGATCGAGGTTCCGATCGTGCCCGGCATCATGCCCATCGCGACCGTCTCCGGCATCCGACGCATGGCGGCCATGAACGGCACGTGCTTCCCCGAAGAGCTCGAGAAGGAGCTCCAGAGGGTCGATGGCGACGACGAGGCCACCTACGCGCTCGGCGTTCGCTGGGCGCGGGCGCAGTGCGAAGAGCTGCTCGAGCGCGGCGTCCCGGGCATCCACTTCTACACGCTGAACAAGTCGCCCGCGACGCGCGAGATCTACCAGAGCCTCTTCGGCTGAGGAACGGAAGATTGGCCCCCGCAAGCCCGGTGGAGTCGAGGCAGGACGCCGGAGAGCGCGGGAAGACCCCGACCGCTCGACTGCGGATTGCCGTACTCCTCTCGGGCAGCGGGACCAGCCTCGAGAACCTCTTCGAGCAGATCGAGGCCGGCCTGCCCGCCGAGATCGTCTGCGTGATCGCGTCGAAGAAGAGCGCCTTCGGTCTCGAGCGGGCGGCTCGCCGCGGCGTGCCGGCGATCGCGATCCCGCGCCGGGACCATCCCGACGTGACGGCCTTCAACGACGCGATCCACGAGGTGCTCGCCCGCTTCGATCCGGATCTCGTCTGCCTGCTCGGATTCCTCTCGCCCTTCGAGCTGCGGGGGCGCTTCGAAGGCCGGGCGCTGAACGTGCATCCATCCCTGATCCCCGCCTTCTCGGGGGCCGGCTTCTACGGCCACCGTGTCCACGAGGCCGTGCTGGCCGCCGGGGTGAAGGTCTCCGGAGCCACGGTCCACTTCGTGAGCGCGGGCTACGACGAGGGACCGATCCTGCTCCAGGGCGTCGTGCCCGTCGAAGAGGAAGACACGGTCGAGAGCCTGGCGAGCCGGGTCCAGGCGCTGGAGCGGGAGCTCGTCCCCGAGGCGATCCGCCTGATCGCGGCGGGGCGGGTCCGGATCGAGGACGGGCGGACCCGGATCCGAGACGCTTGACGGGAGGCGAACAGAAGACGAAAATCGCGTCATGCCCCCCGCCTCCCCCGACTCCCCAGTCGGACGGGCCCGGGGTCCCGTCGGTGCCGCTCGTCGGATCCGCCCCGTCCCCTCCGCAGGAGAGCCCCGCTCTGCTCCGGATGCGGTCTCTCCCTCTTCGGCCCCTCCCCGGGCCGGAGCAGCCGAGACGCCCGAGACGGAGCAGGAGAAGGCGAGACGCGGTGCTCTCGAGGCCCTGCTCGTCGATCTGGGCTCCCAGGTCCGTCGTGGTCCCTCTCGAGAGGCCGCGGAGCCTCTCCAGACCCTGCCTACCGGAATCCCGGACCTCGATCTCCGGCTGGGCGGAGGCTTCCCTCTCGGGCGGCTGAGCGAGATCTGTGGGGCCCCCTCCTCGGGGCGGACCTCCATGGCCCTCCGGCTCCTCTCGGAGACGCTCGGCCGGGGCCTCCTGGCCGCCTGGATCGACCTGGCAGACGCCTTCGATCCCGCCTCGGCCGCCGACTGCGGAATCGATCTCGACCGCCTCCTCTGGGTCCGGCCCCTTCGGGTGGAGGATGCGCTTCGAAGCAGCGAGCGGCTGCTGCGAACGGAGGGCTTCCAGCTCGTCGTCTTCGACCTCTCCCTCCCCCCCGCCGCCTCCCCTCCGACGCGCCGATCCCTTCGGGAGCTCTCCTCGCCGATCCGAGACGTGACCTGGCTGCGACTGGCTCGTCTCGCCGCGAGCACGGGGACGGCCCTGGTCGCCCTCTCCTCGCTCCCCTCCCACTCCGCAGATCCGTCCGGCCCTCCGGGCCGATCGCCGGCCGCCTCGGGCGCGGTCGAGAGCCCGTCGGCGACGGGCTCTCGGGCCGATCTCGTGCTCGAGATGCAGGCCCGGGGTGCGCGCTTCGTCGGCCC
The DNA here is from genome assembly GCA_964466005.1 of uncultured Spirochaetaceae bacterium. Classification (GTDB taxonomy): domain Bacteria; phylum Myxococcota_A; class UBA9160; order UBA9160; family UBA4427; genus UBA4427. The sequence continues at coordinate 5,980 of CAYXLY010000143.1, forward strand.
CCCCGCCCTGCTCGAGACCCTCGAGACCACGGCCCTGCTACGGCGTCATCGCAGCCGGCCCATCGGGGCCCGGGTCCCCCTGTCCCTCTCATGGGCAGAGGACCGGGAGGAGGACTGGGCGGAGGCCTCGAAGGAAGCCTCGGGAGAGGCGGCCGAGGGGCCGTCCGAGTCGTCCGAAGCGCTCTCATGAGCCGGATCGCCTGCCTGCTGATCCCGGATCTGCCCGTCCAGGCCGAGCTTCGAGTCCATCCCGAGCTCGAGCGCACTCCGCTCGTCATCACCAGCGGGCCGGGATCACGCGCCGAGGTCGTGGCCGTCTCGCTCGAGGCCTCCGCCCAGGGAGTCCATCCCCGACAGACGCTGGCCCAGGCGCGCGCCGTCTGTCCCGACCTCGTCGCCCGCATCGCTTCACCCGTGCTCGAGCGGGCCGCGCGCGAGGCCCTGCTCGACGTCGCCCTGTCGCTCGCTCCTCGCGCCGAGCTGGCCGAGCGCGGCTCTGGCCTCTTCGTCGCCGAGGGAGCGGTCCATGTCGACGCCACGGGGATCCGGGCGATCCACGAGAACGAGGGGGTCTTTGCCTCGCTTCTCCATGCACGGGCCGGGCGGGCGGGCCTCCGAGGCGTGGTCGCCCTCGCCTCCTCGCGTCATCTCGCTCGTCTGGCAGCCCGTGACCTCGCCTATCTCCCTTCCCGATCCGATCCCCGACCCTCCTCCCGGCCGGGGGCCAGAACGGACGCACCGACCCGCATCCTCCCGTCCGAGGACGAGCTGGCCTTCCTGGCTCCCCTGCCGATCGACCTCCTCGATCCCGACGACCGGACGGCCCAGGCGCTCACCCGCTTCGGCCTGCGCCGGATTCGGGATCTCCTGAAGCTCTCGCGCAGGGATCTGGCTGCACGGCTCGGTCCGGACGGGCTCACGCTGATCGCCCGGGCTCGAGGTGAAGAGACCGAGCCCCCCCTCTCCGAGCCTCGAGAGATCCGCCTCGAGGAGGGAGTCGATCTCGAGACTCCGATCGAGAGCCTCGAGCCCCTGACCTTCGTGCTCCGCGGCCTCGTCTCGCGCCTCACCGGCCGACTCGAGCTGCGATCCCTCGGCTGCAGCGAGCTCCGCCTCTCCCTGCAGCTCGTGGATCGGCGTCGCGAGAGACGGCGGATCGGGATGGCCTCGCCCAATCACGATGCCCCGATCTGGCTCCGCCTCCTCCGAAATGCGATCGAGTCGAGACCGCCCGCAGCAGCCGTCGAGGGCCTCGTTCTCGACTGCGAAGGCGTCCCCGCTCGGCGCGAGCAGCTCGACCTCTTCCTTCCGCCGGGCCCCGCCCCGAGCGAGCTCGATCGGACCCTTGCGGAGCTCGGAGCCCTCTGCGGAAGCGAGCGGGTCGGCGCCCCCGCCGTCGCCGACGATCACCGCCCCGACGGCTTCGAGCTGAGGCCCTTCCAGGGGAGCCGACCCGCGACTGGAGCCGGAAGAGACCCTCGTTCTGCGGAGCCTCCAATGAGGGCTCTAATGAGAGGCCCTCGCCTCAGCCTGCGCGTCCTCAGGCCGCCCCAGCCCGCCGAGGTCCGGCTCGAGGCCGGAAGCCCCATCTTCGTGCGAAGCCCCGTCGGCCAGGGGACCGTCTCGGTCGCGGCCGGCCCCTGGCGCACGACGGGCCATTGGTGGTCGGATTCTGCGCACTTCGCCATCGATCATTACGATATCGAGACGAGCGACGGCACTCTCTGTCGCCTGCGCTTCGATTGGCGGACCCGGCAGTGGCAGATCGACGGCGTATACGACTAGAATCGCTGCGCTTGCACGAGGAGATTCCATGTCCGAAGCCCAGCGCGAAACGCCCTCGCTGATCCCCCGACCGCAACATCCGATCGCCTTCCTGCGCGGATTCATCGAGAAGCCGAGAGAGGTCGGATCGATCATTCCGAGCTCGCGCTGGATGGAGCGGCGCATCACCCGCACCGCCGACCTCGCGAGCGCCCAGCTGGCCATCGAGCTCGGCCCCGGCACGGGCGGCACGACCCGGGCCCTCCTCGCCGCCCTCCCTCCGAACGCTCGACTCCTCGCCATCGAGATCAACGCGGGCTTCTGCGACCTGATCCGGAGCTCGATCGACGATCCCCGCCTCATCGTGCATCAGGGCAGCGCGGCCGAGATTCCCGAGGCCCTCGCCAAGCACGACCTCGGCGCGCCGGACGTCGTGCTCTCGGGGATTCCCTTCTCGACGATGCCGCGCGAGCTCGGCCTCGCGATCCTGCGCTCGGTTCGAGCCAGCCTGAAGCCCGGGGGCCGATTCGTCGCCTACCAGTTCCGCGACGTCGTCCACACCCTGGGCAAGCAGGTCTTCGGCCCCGCCTCCGTCCAGCTCGAGCTCTTCAACGTGCCGCCGATGCGCGTCTATCGCTGGGACGTGCCGGAGGAGACCGACCGGAACGCCTAGCCGCTCCGTCACCGGCAGCCGCTGCCTCGCCCTGCTTCCCGCTCCGCGAGCCTGGGACTGCGAGAGCGGGAGCGCGGAGGCCGAGAGCATGGCCGGATCCTCGCGAATGCCCCGGCGCCATGGAGAGCACGGGCGTGGAGAGCATCGAGAGAGCGCGCTCCGCACGATCGCCCGCCTGGCGGTCGCGCTCGGGCTGATCGCGCTCGCTTGCGCGCCCCAGCCGCCCCCGCGCTCGGAGATCCTCGCTCGACTCGAGAACGTGCGCGCCCTGGATGCCCGACTCACGCGCGCTCACGAGGGCGGTCTCGACCTGCTCGCTCCCCACAGCGTCGCAGTGGCGCGCCAGTCCCTCGCACAGGCGTTCGCCGCGGCCCAGCGCGGCCAGGCCGGCGTCGCCGAGCGCCTGGCGCAGGACGGACTCGATCGGCTCGATCGGGCCATCGAGGCCTCGAGCAGGGCCTCCCGCGCGCTCCGAGAGGTCTTCGAGCCCCGTCGCCGCGCGATCGAGGCCGGAGCGCCCACCCTCCTGCCCCAGCGCTTCCAGGAGCTCGAGGAACGGCTGCGAGCCGCAGCGCGGCAGGCCGAGGAGGGCGATCTCGAGAGCGCCGAGGCCGCCGTGCCCGGCCTGCTCGAGGGCTACGCCCGCGTCGGGCTCGAGGCCGAGGCGCTCGGCAAGGCCCCCTAGCATGAGGCCTCGGCGGCTTGCGGGAGTGGATCCACCCGGCAAGTTGTGGCACACACGAGGCTGCCCCGACCACAGCGCCAGAGATCACAGCGCGGGAGAATCGAGCCGTGACCACGAGCCAGGAGAGCCCTCTGCGATTCGCCATCATCGGAGCGGGCATGTCCGGCATCCTCAGCGCCATCCGTCTGAGAGAAGCCGGACTCAGCGACCTCACGATCTACGAGAAGGCCGACCGACTCGGCGGAACCTGGCGCGAGAACACCTATCCAGGCATCGGCTGCGACGTGCCCTCCCATCTCTACAGCTACTCCTTCGCCCCCAACCCGGACTGGAGCCATACCTTCTCGCCCGGCCAGGAGATCCAGGCCTACTTCGAGTCCGTCGCCGAGGAGCGGGGCGTCGTCGACTCGATCCGCTTCGGTGAAGAGGTGACCCGGTGCGTCTTCGAAGAGGGCCGCTGGCATCTCGAGACCGCGCGGGGAACGCGGGATACGGTGGACTTCGTGATCGCCGCGACCGGCGTGCTCCACCATCCCAGGATGCCGGATCTCGAGGGTCTGGAGGATTTCCGGGGCGCCTGCTTCCACAGCGCGCGCTGGGATCACGCCGTGCCTCTCGAGGACAGGCGCGTCGGCGTGATCGGGACGGGGTCGACGGCCGTCCAGATCGTCGGCGCCCTCGTCGATCGCGTGGCGAAGCTCTCGCTCTTCCAGCGGACGGCCCAATGGATCATGCCCCAGGAGAACCCCGCCTACAGCGAGGAGCAGAAGGCGGAGTTCCGTGCCCACCCGGAGCTGCTCGAGGCGCTCCACGCCGAGACCTCGAAGCTCTTCGCCGAGGGCTTCGCGAATGCCGTGGTCGACGCCGAGTCCCCGCAGATGAAGGCGATCGAGGAGAGCTGCCGGGCGAACCTCGAGGAGAGCGTCCGCGATCCCGAGCTTCGGGAGAAGCTGCGTCCCGACTATCGCGCGGCCTGCAAGCGCCTCGTGATCTCTCCCGACTTCTACGATGCGATCCAGAAGCCCAATGCCGAGCTCGTGACCGCGAGCATCGAGCGCGTCGAGCCCGAGGGCGTGCGAACCGCCGACGGAAGGCTC
>CAYXLY010000144.1:0-486 GCA_964466005.1 uncultured Spirochaetaceae bacterium
TGGGCATCGAGATCGTCCAGCGCCTCGATATCGGCCAGGCGCGCGAACTCACCCGGGTGCGGCGTCAGCACCGTCGGCGCCAGCGAGAGACTCGAGACGCGGCCGATGCGCGCGCCCGACGCCACCCCCCGGCCCCGGGCGACGAGGATTCCCGCCATCTCGGGCGCGCTCGCCGCATAGCCGTGAAATCCGTCGATGAGGGTCATCCGACCGACCAGGGCGGTACCGATCGGAGCACGCACGACGACGTCTCCGAAGCGCACGTCGTCGACGTGCCAGTCGCTCGGAGCCGAGGCGCGCTCCCACGCCTCGAGACCTGCAGCGCGCGCGATGGAGAGCGTCCGCTCGACGTTCTGCCGCGTCTTCTCGCCCTCGTCGAAGACGATCGACGCGAACCCCCCGATGCCGAGCACCGAGACCTCCAGGCCGGCTCGCGCCAGCTCGCGGCTCAGCCGGGCGAGTGCCTCAACGGCCCGCGCTTGGGCC
>CAYXLY010000144.1:496-10195 GCA_964466005.1 uncultured Spirochaetaceae bacterium
GCCCCACCCGCCGCTGGGCCGACGCCATTCCGTGATCGGACACGAAGATCAGGGTCGTCGACTCGAAGAGCGCCCTCCTCTCCATCGCCTGGACGAGCCGGGTGATCTCGCGATCCTGGGGCGCCAGCGCCTGCGCGACCGATGCCGCTCCCGGTCCGTCCACGTGGCCCGCATGATCCGCGCCGTGGAACCAGCTCAGGATGAGTCGCGGGCGCTCGGCCGGATCGGAGATCTCGAGCCACTCGAGGATCCGGTCGACCTTCTCCCGCTCGGTCGTCCGCGAGGAGAAGTCGGCCTCGGTCCGGCTCGGCCCCGGCCCCATCGGTCCGGGCCCCCAGGCGCCCTCGGAGCCCACCCAGTAGAACGAGGCCGCTGGCAGTCCGTGACGCTCGGCGATGGACCAGATCGGCTCCGACTCGATCCAGGTATTCGGCGCCTCCCGATCGAAGGCGCCCCGCTCGGGATCGACGAAGGCGTTGTTCACGAGGCGATGGACCTCGGGGCGCACCCCGGTCGCGAGGCTCACGTGATTGGGGAAGGTATTGGTCGGATTCACGGGCACGAGCCCCTCGGCTCGCACCCCTTGCCGCCCGAGGGCGACGAGACTCGGCAGAACGGCCTCGTTCAAGTCGGCCGGTCGCGTGCCGTCCAGCGAGATCAGGATCACCGTCGGCGGCCTCGCCTCCGGCTCCCCCCGCTCGGACGATACGGGCGGGCGGTCCTCGCCGGACCGATCCCCGACGCCGGTCGCGGCTCGTGAGCCCGTCGTCTCGCTCGAGCCGCAATGCGCGAGCAGCCCCAGCGCGAGCGCGAGCCCGAGCCCGAGCCCGAGCCCGAGAGAGCCTTCGATCCGACGTCCACTCCGACGTCGAGATCTGCCTCGGCTGCGAGGACTGAATCGAGAGGGGCGCTTCATGGGATGCGATCTCCAGGGCGGGAACTTACCATCCTTCCTTCATGCAATGCGTCCTCTCGATCGCTGGCTCCGACCCCACCGGCGGGGCGGGCCTCCAGGCCGATCTCCAGGTCTGTCGCGCCTTCGGCGTGCACGGCGCGGCGGTGCCGACGGCGCTCACCACGCAGGACGGGCTGCGCGTCCGTCAGGTGCTGCCCGTCTTTCCCTCCGTGATCCTGGAGCAGCTCCGCAGCGTCCTCGCCACGCTCCCTCCCGCCGCGATCAAGATCGGCATGCTGGCCACCGACGACATCGTCCGAAACGTGCTCCTCGCCCTGGCGACGATCGATGAGGTGCCGGTCGTGATCGATCCCGTGCTCGCGGCGAGCGACGGTACGCCGCTGCTCGAGCGCCGCGCCTACGGCTCTCTTCGAGACCTGATGCAGGGGCGCTGCCTGGTCACGCCCAACTGGCCGGAGATGGAGATCCTCGCCGGAAGATCGCTGCCCCGCCGAAGGGACGGCGAGGAGGCAGCCCGCGAGCTGCTCGAGGAGCGATCGCTGCAGGCGGTCCTGCTGAAGGGAGGACATCTCGAGGGGGACGCCGACGACCTGCTGGTCCGACGGGTCGTCGAGGATGCACGGGATCCCTCCCGATCGACCGGCACGTCGGGAGCGACTCGCATCGAGAGCGAGTGGCTGACGGGCGAGCGGCTTCCGGGACCCTCCGTCCACGGCACCGGCTGCGCTCTCTCGACCGCCATCGCAGCAGGCCTCGCCTGTGGACAGCCCCTGCGCGAGGCCGTCGTCCAGGCGCGTCTCTTCGTCGCGCAGGCCATCGCCAATGCCCACTCGCTCGACAATGGCGCTCGCCTGCTGGCCTTCCCGTGACGGGGACCGCGCACGGCGAGGAGTCCGCGGTCGGACGGGAGCCCATCGAGGTCTACGAGGCCGGGCTGGCCCGGGCCGTCGCAGACGAGGCGCGCTGGAGCGCGCGGGCCCGTCAGCTTTCGGGGGCGCGTCTGGCGAGCTTCGCATTGCTGCTGATCCTCGGCTGGCTGGCCTTCGGAACCCATCAGGTCGCGCGCGCCTGGCCGCTCGTGCCGGGCGTCGTCTTCGTCGCGCTCGTGATCCTGCACGATCGGATCCTGCGCAGCGAGGAGAAGGCCGCCCGCGTCCGCCGCTTCTTCGAAGACGGCATCGCCCGCCTCGAGGGTCGCTTCGCGGGCCGCGGCGACGCGGGCGAGCGCTATCGGGATTCGAGTCATCCCTACGCCGACGATCTCGATCTCTTCGGTCGAGGCTCGCTCTACGAGCTGCTGGCGACGACGCGAACCGCCCCCGGCAGCGACCGGCTGGCGAGATGGCTGCGAGCGCCCGCGGAGCCGGAGGAGATCCGCGCGCGACAGCAGGCGGTCGAAGAGCTCCGACCGAGGCTCGATCTGCGTCTGAAGATGGCTCTGGCCGGTGACGAGACCGGCTCGAAGCTCCAGCAGGAGGCCCTCGAGACCTGGGCCTCGGCGCCGGCCGCCCCGCTCTCGACCTCGATCTTCGTGGGTGCGATCGGCGCCACCGGTCTCACGATCACCGGCCTCGGCCTGTGGATCGCGAGCGGCGCCGGGCCGGTGCCCTTCCTCGCCGCGATCGGACTGCAGCTCGGATTCGCCGCATTCGTCCGACCCCGGGTCGCGCCGGTCCTGGCGGCGGCGGAGACGCCCGTCCAATCGCTCGCCCGCACGGCCTCCCTGCTCGCCTGCATCGAGTCCGAGCGTTTCGAGTCACCGCTGCTGGCGGAGCTTCGCGCCGAGCTCGAGACGACGGGACGACCGCCTTCCCAGGAGCTCGCCGCCCTGCATCGTCTGGTCGACCTGCGCGACGCCCGACGCAACCAGCTCTTCGCCCCCTTCGCCGCGCTGCTGCTCTGGGGAACGCATGTGGCGCATGCTCTCGAGAGCTGGCGGGCGCGCTGTGGGCCTCGGCTCACGACCTGGGTGCAGGCAGCGGCCGAGATCGAGGCGCTCTGTGCGCTCTCCGGCTTCGCCTGGGAGCATCCCACCGACCCCTTTCCCGAGATCCGCGACGAGGGTCCGGTCTTCGAGGGCGAAGGGCTCGGACATCCGCTCCTCTCCGAGGCCGACTGCGTGCGCAACGACCTGAGGCTCGGCCGCGGGCCCCAGGCGCTCGTGATGAGTGGATCGAACATGTCGGGAAAGAGCACGATGCTTCGCACCGTCGGCACCAACGCCGTGCTGGCCCTGGCCGGCGCGCCGGTCCGCGCGCGGCGACTCGCCCTCTCCCCGCTCCACGTCGCCGCCTCGATCCGCATCGTCGACTCCCTGCAGCAGGGACGATCCCACTTCATGGCCGAGATCGTCCGCCTGCGACAGGTCGTCGAGATCGCTCGCACCCGCCCGCCTGCCCTCTTCCTGCTCGACGAGATCCTTCACGGCACGAACTCCCATGATCGCCGCATCGGCGCAGAGGCCGTGATCGAGGGGCTGCTCGAGATGGGGGCCCTCGGCATCGTGACGACCCACGATCTCGCGCTCACCCGGATCGTCCCTGCGACCGGGGGTCGCCTGGCCAACGTGCACTTCGAGGACCAGCTGCAAGACGGCGTGATGCACTTCGACTACCGGCTGCGGCCCGGAGTCGTCGAGAAGAGCAATGCGCTCGAGCTGATGCGTTCCGTGGGGCTCGACGTTTGAGCTCGGGATCGAGCGTCTCCCGGCTCCCGCTCCGGATTCTGCGCCGGATTCCGCTCCGGATCCCGAGGATCGCGCGCCGATGAACGCGGATCGCTCCGGTATGCTCGATGCCTTTCGCGTGCCTCATTTCGGCGCGCTGTGGACGTCGAACCTCCTGCACTTCTTCGGGCTGCAGGTCCAGCTCTTCACGCTCCAGTGGCTCGTCACGGAGCTGACCGACTCACGCACCCTGATCGGGGCGATCATCTCGGTGCAGGGGGCGACGGTCGCGCTCTTCTCCCCCGCGGCCGGCGTGGCCTCCGATCGCCTCCCCCGACGCAATCTGCTCGCGTTCTGTCGCGCCGGACTCTCTCTCCTCATCCTCCTCCTCGCTCTGCTCGTGTGGAGCGACCGCGTCGCCCTGCCCCATCTCTACGGCTTCGCGATGCTGCTCGGGATGCTGATGGCCCTCAGCCAGCCCCCATCCCAGACCTTCGTATTCGACATCGTCGGACGCGGACGCACGCAGAACGCGGTGGCGCTGAACTCGGCGGGGATCGGATTGGGGCAGATGGCCGGCCCGGGCCTGGCAGGCGTGCTGGTCGCAGCCATCGGAGTCGTCGGCTCCTGGCTCTCGGCGGCAGCGGGGCTGGGGCTCGCGGCGCTGCTGCTCGCGCGCATCCCCATCGCGGGCCATACGGGAGGCATCCGACGCCATCCCGCCCAGGAGCTCGCCAGCGGCTTCCGCTACGTCTGGCGGCATCCGCCGCTCCGGCTCGCCCTGCTCGTCTGCAGCATGGCCTTCTTCAACGGGGCGCTCGCTGCGATGCGTCCGGTCTTCGCCCGCCACGTGCTCGAGGTCGGCAGTCAGGGGATGGGCGTGATGGCCGCGAGCGCGGGGCTCGGCAACCTGCTCGGAGCGCTCTTCGCGACGCGACTGCCCGACTTCCGCCGGCCCGGACTCGCGATCACGCTGGGCATGCTGGGCTTCGCGACGTCGATCGTCCTCTACTCGCTCGCCTTCTCCCTGCCCTACGTCCTCGGCGTGGAGTTCCTGGCCGGCGTGTTCGCGCAGCTCTGGCAGATCTCGACCTTTGCGGGTCTCCAGATGGCCGTATCGGAAGAGATGCGAGGCCGCGTCATGGGGCTCGTCTTCACGACCGCCCAGCTCGCCCAGGTCGGCGGGCTCTTCGTGGGACGGCTGGCCGACGCGATCGGCGACCAGGCGGCCATGGCCACCTTCGGCGCGATTCCGGTGGCACTCCTGATCCTCGTGCTCGTCTTCGGTCGCCGGTCGCTGGCCGAGCTCGGGCGCGACGCTCCCGACGAAGACCGCCCTTCCGCCTGATGCGGCGGCCCGCGCTCGCGGGTCTTCGCCGGATCGCCCACCCGCGAATCGGCGTGAATCGGTCTCCATCGGTGATCCGGGTCGATCGACGTCGGAGGAGGGCTCAGACGCCGATCCAGAGCTCGCCCACGACGACCCCTTCGTGCTCGACGAGCTCCCGCCGGAGCGCGAGTGAGGCCCCTTCGCGCGCGAAGACCCGCTCGATCGCCGCGAGGCGCTCGGGCGGAGGCGCCGACCCGGCGGCGCGCTCTCCGAGGCCGGGCTCACGACCCGCCAGCTTCGCGACGACGACGACCAGCGTGTCGGGAACGCCCCTCCCGAAGCGCCAGATGCATCCCTCGACAGCCCGTCCCAGCAAGAACCGAGGGCAGAGGCCATCGGAGTCGGAGCCCACGATCCTCCCTTCGGCGTCCATCGGAAAGCGCTCCTTCACTCGCTCGAGAAGAAGCTCGACGCCGATCGGGGATCGGAATGCCTTCTGCATCATTTCTGTGTCGGCGGTCGAACTTTGTTCGACATCACGCAGGCGGTCGGCGTTATGATGGATCCGCGCCCGGTATCCCGCTGGAGATCGACATGATCGAGCATGCCAATTCGCTCCTCGTCTACCAATGCATCCAGGCCGTCCAACGCGGCGACTCGGAGACCCTCCGCGCCCTCTGGGCGGACGACATCGTCTGGCACGTCCAGGGCGCCTCTCCGTGGCACGGTCCGCTCCGCGGCCCGGATGCCATCCTGGAGTATCTCGCCCAGACGGGCGAGATCGGCTCGGGCTACGACACCAGCATCGACGACGTCCTGATCAGTCACGATCGCGCCGCGATCCTCTGCCACGTCAAGGCGGAGCTCGACGGGCGGCTCCTCGAGACGGACTCCGTCCTGATCTGCCGCATCGAGCATCGCCGCATCCAGGAGGTCGTCTCGACTCCCCTGGCCCCCGAGCGCGTCGCCGAATTCTGGCAGCAGGCCGAGCCAGGCCGCTGAGCCCGGAGCCCGAGGAGCCGAGAGCACAGAGGAAGCGAAGAAGACACGACGCCGAAGAGAGGGAATACGGCGCCCAGGAGGACGGCTCCGCTCCGACGCGCCCATCAGTCGTCGACCGCGAGGGCTCGTAGCAGCTTCTCCCAGATTCCGCCGAATGCCCCGTTGCTCATCACGAGCACGACGTCGCCGGGTCGTCGCCCCCCGACGACCCAATCGACCATGTCCTCGACGCGCTCGAAGTCCGCCGCCTCGCGGCCCCGCTCGCGCAGCGCCCGGGTCATCGCTTCGGCAGAGAGGCACTCGGTCACCTCGCCGGTGACGCTGTAGATCGGATCGTCCCCGACGTGCGCGATCGCGATCCGATCGGCTGCTGCGAGGGCCCGCACGTAGTCCTCCTGAAAGAGCGCTCGGCGACTGGTATTCGTCCGCGGCTCGAGGAGTGCGACGACCCGCCCACCGGGATGACGCTGTGCGACGGCCTCGATCGTCCCGGCGACGGCCGTCGGATGATGTGCGAAGTCGTCGATGACCGTGACTCCGCCGGCCACTCCTCGCACCTCCTGGCGTCTCTTCACACCGCGGTGCACGCCGACGGCCGGCAGCGCCTCCTCGATCGGGACGCCGACTCCTTCGACGGCCGCGAGCGCGGCCGTCACGTTCTCCACGTTATGCGTCCCGAAGAGCGTGCTCTGAACGCCATGGGCGCGCTCTCTCTCGAGATCTTCGAGAATGAACCCGAGCCACTCCCCTTCCGGCCGCAGCGAGTGCGCCCACCACCGCACGCCCTCTGGCGGCGGCGCGCCCGCCGAGCGCTGCACCGCGTAGCCCACGACCGGACAGGCCGCGTCCCCGAGTACGTCGCGCACCCCTTCATGATCCAGGGCCGCCACGATCCGCCCCTCGGCGGGCATCGACGCGACCAGGGCCCGGAAGGCGGACTTCACGTGGTCGAGATCGCGATAGATGTCCGCGTGATCGAACTCGACCGACGTGAGGATCAGGGTATCGGGGTGGTAGTGGAGGAATTTCGGGGTCTTGTCGAAGAAGGCCGTATCGTACTCGTCTCCCTCGACGACGAAATGATCTCCGGCGCCCTCTCGGAAGGATCCGCCGAGGTCGAGGCTGATGCCTCCCACGAGGAGGGAGGGATCGCGTCCCGTCGCGAGCAGCAGATGAGCCACGAGGTTCGTCGTCGTGGTCTTGCCGTGCGTGCCGCTGACCGTGATGCAGTGGCGCCTCGCGATGGCGAGCTCATAGAGGGCGTCGGAGAAGGACCGGTAGGGCAGCCCCGCCTCGATCGCGGCGAGCGCCTCGACATTGTCGGCCCGGACGGCGTTGCCGATGACGACGAGATCGGGCGGATCCCCCAGGACGCGGATCGGATCGAAGCCCTCCTCGACGTCGATGCCCCACTCTGCGAGCGCCGTGCTCATCGGCGGATAGAGCTTCTTGTCGGAGCCCGTGACGCGGATCCCGCGCGCCTTCACCAGACCGGCCAGCGAGCCCATTCCGGTCCCGCCGATGGCGACGAAGTGGACGTGCCGCAGCGCCGCCACGTCGAGACCCACCAGAGGATCGGACGGGAGATCTCCGCTCATCCTGCCGTGTAGGCCTCCAGGATCGCATCGTGGATGACCGGCCGCAGCTCGAAGCGACTGCGCTTCGCGACCTGATGGATCCGGTTGGTGAGCATCACGACGATCGCCTCGCGCTCCAGGTCGATCCAGATCGAGGTGCCCGTGAAGCCGAGGTGGCCGACGGAGTGCGCCGAGAAATGACGACCGGAGGAGGAGGCGCCGGGCGTCGGCGTGTCCCAGCCGAGGGCCCAGTCGGAGGACTCGGGCATTCCCTGGCGTTCGCTGAACTCGCGCACGCGCGCCGGCGGGAGCACGTCGCTGCGACCGTGCCAGGCGTCGACGAAGCAACGGGCGAATCGCATCACGTCGTCGGCCGTCGAGAAGAGTCCTGCATGCCCCGCCACGCCTCCCATCGCCGAGGCGTTGGGATCGTGGACCTCGCCCCAGAGGATGCGCTCGCGCCAGGGACAGTTCTCGGTCGCCGCCACGCGACGGCGGATCGCGTCGGGCGCGGCCTGGGAGCCGTCGACCGGAATCGGGAAGAAGCGCGTGTCTGCGAGCCCCAGACGGGTGAAGATCCGTGACTCGCAGAACTCGTCGAAGGGCTGCTTGGAGATCGCCTCCACGACCGCCCCGAGCACGATGAAGTCGAGATCGCCGTAGACCGCGGCCTGACCGGGCTCGTGGACGAGTCCCGATCGCAGGATCCGGTCGAGGATCCACTCTCGCCCTTCGGGCGTGCCGAGAAGCCTTTCTCCGGTCTTTCGTTCCTTCTGGATCAGCAGCTCGTGGAAGGCTCGCCAGGGCTTCAGGCCTGCGGCATGGCAGAGCAGCTGGCGAATCGTCACGGCCTCCTTTCCGCGCTCGGCGAAGGTCGGAAGCGTCTTCGCCACCGGGTCGTCGAGCTCGAGGGAGCCCTCCTCGACCAGCAGCATGATCGCGGTCGTCGTCGCCATCGCCTTCGTGAGGGAGGCGAGATCGAAGATGGTGTCTCGCCGCATCGGCAGGCGCTCGGGTCGGGCTGCCGCGAGCCCGCGGACCCAGGCATGCTCGAGCAGCTCGCCCTCGCGCGGCATCCGCGCCAGCACCACGGCCCCGGGAATCTCCTGTCGATCGATCGCCTTGTCGAGCGCGCGCTCGACCTTCCCGAGCTTGCGCTCGATCAGACTCCGCTTCATGCCGGTCCAGACCCCCTGTCGATGCTCCGCTCCCGCCCTCCCCGGGCGGCTCCGGAGCTCGAGTCCTCGCGAAGATGTCTCGTTCACACGAGCGCTCGCGCCGCGCGCACTCGCACCCTACCGCGTCGTCACGGCCGATTCCAACAGCTCGAGCTCTCCCCGTGCGCCGTCGAGCGCCGCGCGCCCGCCCACCGGCCAGGGACGGTTGTCGTCGACGTGTCCGAAAGGCAGCCCGACGACGACCGGCACCCCGAGGCCGCCCAGGACCTCTTCGATCAGGCGACCGAGGGGGATCTCGGGATAGCGTTCGTCCTCGCAGTCGGTGAACCCGCCGAGCGCGACCCCCGCGACCCGATCGAGCTTCCCCGCCGCCCGCAGCTGCTGGAGCATGCGGTCGACGCGGTAGGGGAGCTCCGTGACGTCCTCGAGCATCAGGATCGCGTCGCGCGTATCCAGCTCCCAGGGCGTCCCCAGACTGGCCACGCAGACCGACAGCGACCCGCCGACCAGCCTCCCCTCGCCCCATCCGGCCGACAGGGGCGCCCCGACATAACGGGCATGGGGCCCCGTCCCCTGGAGCATCCGGACCAGTGCCGAGGCCGACTCGCCCTCCAGTCCGGCTCTGCGCTCGAGCATCGGGCCGTGGATCCCGATCAGGCCTGCACGGCGCCGTTGCCAGAGCAGCAGCGTCGTGATGTCGCTGTATCCCACGAGCGGCTTGGCTGCCGAACGGAAGGCATCGGGATCGAGAGCGTCCACGATTCGATGACAGCCATAGCCTCCGCGGGCGCAGAGGATCGCGTCGACTCCGGGATCGAGGACGTGCTGCATCAGCTCAGCGGCGCGCCGCTCGTCGGAGCCGGCCAGATAGCCCTCCCGATCCAGGATGTCGTCACGGACGACGGTCTCGAAGCCGAGGCGCTCGAGAGCCTTGCGGCCACGCGCCAGGGCCTCGGGCTCCACCGGTCCCGCCGGCGCGGCAATGGCGATGCGAGCACCCGGCCGGACTGCCCGAGGCCTCCGGAGAGCGG
>CAYXLY010000145.1:0-10189 GCA_964466005.1 uncultured Spirochaetaceae bacterium
GCTCGGCAGCGCCCTCGCGATCATCCAATCCCTCGGCCGCGCGGGCTACCGGGTCGTCGCGGCGGACTCCGATCCGCGCAGCCCGGGACTCCGCTCGCGATACGCCCGGGTCCGGGTCTGCTATCCGGACGTCGAGCACGACGCCTCGGCCTTCGCGGCGCGACTGGTCGAGCTGGTGCGGGAGCACGGCGTCGACCTCGTCATCCCGGTGACGGATCGGGTGATCCGCGCACTGCTGCCCGTGCGCTCGGCGCTCGAGCGACGGACGCGACTCGCGATGCCCGAGGCGCGCGCGCTCGAGGTCGTGACCGAGAAGGCGAAGACGATGGAGCTGGCGCGCAGTCTGGGCATTCCCGTGCCGGAGACGCGGATCGTCGACTCTGCAGAGCAGGCCCTGACGGCCGCACCGCGACTCGGCTGGCCCCTCGTGCTCAAGCCGCAATCATCGAGTCGCATGACCGAACGCGGCGTCACCCGAAGAGTCGAGTCCTTCGACGTGACCTACGCCGCCTCCGAAGAGGAGCTGGCGGAGAAGATGAGGCGGTTCGAGGGACGCGGCTCGGTGCTGCTGCAGCGCTATTGCGAGGGTGTGGGCACGGGTGTCGAGCTGCTGCTCTGGGAGGGTCGGCCCCTGGCCGCCTTCCAGCATCGCCGCCTGCGTGAGATTCCGCCGACGGGCGGCGCGAGTGCGCTCCGCGAGAGCGAGCCTCTGGATCCGCAGCTCTACGACTGGTCGTGTCGCCTGCTGGCAGAGCTGCGCTTCAGCGGCCTCGTCATGGTGGAGTGGAAGCGCGGGGAGCGAACGGAGCTGATGGAGATCAATGGCCGGGTCTGGGGATCGTTGCCTCTCGCGACGGCGAGTGGGATCGACTTCCCGGCTCGGCTGGTCCGTCTCCTGCTCGAAGGCGAGACGGAGCCCGCCGGCGACCCGCTCTGTCGCTACCGGGTCGGCGTGCGCAGCCGCGACCTCGGGCGGGATCTGCTGTGGATCGGATCCGTGCTCTCGCAAGTCCGACGCCATGCCTTCCTGCCGCTGCCTGCGCGCCGAGAGGCCTGGAGGGCGCTGCTTCAGCTCTTCGACCCCCGCGTGAGAACCGACGGCTTCATGTGGGACGACCCCCTCCCGGCGCTCTGCTCGCTCCGTCAGCTCGCTCCGAAGCTGTGGAGGAAGCTCGGCTCACGTCGAGCCGAGGACGTCCCGGCCTGAGACTCGCGAAGGCGCGATGGCTGGGCCTCGCGGGAGGCGTCGGGCTCGCCGCGGGCCGCGAGCTGGACGCGACGGCGTCCGGTCAGCCTGGACCGTCGATCAGCTTCTCGATCCCCTCGGCCGACATCGCGCCCGCCGCCCGGGTCCGTTCGCGTCCCTCGCCGAAGAGCGCGAGGGTCGGGATCGAGCGGATCGCGAAGCGGGCGGAGAGGGGGGCGAGTGCATCGGTGTCGACCTTCGCGACGAGCGTCCTTCCCGCCCGTCGCTGGGCGACCTTCTCGAGCTCCGGAGCGACGACCCGGCACGGACCGCACCAGGTCGCCCAGAAGTCGACGAGCACGGGCAGGGCGGAGCCTCCGATCAGCGCATCGAAGACCGCGACCGAAGGGACGGCGACGGGCTCCGACGGAGGCCCGATCGCCTCATGGCAGCGGGCGCAGCGCGCCGAGCGGTCGAGCATCCGATAGGCGAGTCGATTGCGGGCCCCGCATGCAGGGCAGGGCACGCGCACGCCCTTCTCGTCCAGCTCCAGGCGACTCATGGAAGGCCTCCGATCGGTCCAGCAAGTCTTCGACACCGGGGCGAGCGAGGCAAGTCCCGACCGGAGAGTCGCTACGGTACTGCGGCCGCTGCGGCGACTGAGGCCAGTCCGGCCCGCTCCGGCGATTCCGCTCCCGATGGCCGCGATGAAGATTCCTCCCGCGGCGAGGTCGGAGAGCGATGGGGACGATTCATGAGGCGGGCGATGGTGGGCTTTCATCTCGACGAGGAGGGGCATTGGGTGGCCGAGCTCGAATGTGGCCACGGGCAGCACGTGCGGCATCAGCCGCCGATGGTCTGGCGCCCCTGGGTTCGGACCGAGGCCGGTCGCGCCAGCCGCCTGGGCCAGACGCTCGACTGCGTGCGCTGCGATCGGGAAGAGGTCAATGCGGAAGGGGAGGGCGAAGAGGACGAGGGGACGAGACGGAGGGACTGAGCGAGTCACCTTCGTCTCGGCTCTCTCTTGGCCGCTGAGGGCGCGCGAGGCTGCCCGCGAGATCTCTCTCCTCCACGCGCAATACGCGCAATACGCGCAATACGCGCCGTACGCGCACTACGCGCGTTCGCGCGCGCGGAGCGGCTCGCGGCGCGGACCCTCGCCCGGGCTCCGGCCATCGTGGCTCCATGCCCCAACGCGGGTCGCCCCGGTCACCCAGCTGAATGGGGCCACCCTGCCGCGCTGCCTCCCTGCCGAGCCGGCGCGCTACAGGGCCGCTCGAGCGGGAGCCTGCTGCTCCCCTCGCGCCGTGGAGTGGCGGGGAGCGGCAGGGTGTGGTGGTGGGACGAGAGACGGAGGGGCCGTATCGATCGACGGGATGGTGGGCTCCTGACGAGAGGAATGCGTCTTGCAATGCCAGAAGGGCGACGCGAGGGGCCGATGCTGGAAGGCGGGGATCCTCGCGAAGAACGGACGAGCAAGAGACAACCAGCCATGGACGACATGGCCTCAGGAGGCTTCCGATGGCACGCAGACTTCGCGACGTCATGACATCCAACCCCGTCTGCATGGACAAGCAGAGCTCGGTTCAGCAGGCCGCCCAGCGCATGCGCGACGACGGCATCGGCGACATTCTCGTCACCGAAGGCGAGCGCGTATGTGGAATCATCACGGATCGCGACATCGTGGTGCGCGGTGTGGCCAACGACAAGAACCTGAGCCAGATGAAGCTGGACGAGCTCTGCAGCCACGACCTCGTCTCGATGCAGCCCGATCAGGGTGTCGACGAGGCCGTCCAGCTCATGCAGCAGCGAGCGGTCCGACGCATTCCGATCCTCGAGGGCGAGTCGCCCGTGGGCGTGGTCTCGATCGGCGATCTCGCCGTCGAGCTCGATCGCGACTCGGCGCTCGGCGACATCAGCGCGGCGCCGCCCAACGTCTGATCGAAGGCGTTCGGAGCCGAAGCCGAAGCCGGAGCCGGATCGGGAGCCGGAGGCGGGGGCGATCGGGAACGATCGCGAATCGCTCGGCCCGCCTGCGCCTCATGCGTCTCGAGGCCGGATCGGCTTTGCTGTATGCGCTCGGCCGGGCGCTCCGTCCGGGCGCTCGATCGGGCGTGCCCGGCCGAGCGGGCCGGCCAGGGCCCAGGCGGAGGATCGCGAGGGAGGTGCTCGGTGGAGCTCCCTCATGACGCAGTGAGAGGGGGCGCGGGATCGAATGGAGAGGACGGTTCAGGGCGTCCGGATCGAGTGCATCTCGGGGGACATCGCAGGCCAGCAGGGCTTCGATGCAGTGGTGAATGCCGCCAACGCAGAGCTGCGGCCTGGCGGGGGCGTGGCCGGCGCGATCCATCGCGCAGCCGGTCCGGAGCTGGACCGGGCCTGTCGATCGCTGGCGCCGATCCGCCCGGGCGACGCCGTCCTCACCCCGGCCTTCGATCTGCCCAACGACTGGGTCATCCACTGCCTCGGTCCCGTCCATGGCCGGGACGAGCCCGCCGACGAGCTGCTGAGCCAATGCTATCGCCACGCACTCGAGCGCGCCGAGGAGAAGGGGCTCGCCTCGATCGCGTTTCCCGCGCTGTCGACCGGAGCGTTCGGGTTTCCTCTCGAGGAGGCGGCGAAGATCGCGCTCGGTACGATCGTCGACGAGGCGCCGCGGCTGCAATCCGTCCATCACATTCGCTTCGTACTCTACAGCCAGAGCGACGCCGAGGTGCACGAGCACGTGCTCGAGCGCTTGACCGACTGAGCCCCGAGCCCCGAAGCGACTGCGCATTGGGGACACGATTCGGACAGACTGTCCGACGGCACCGCTCAGCGCGCGCCGAGCAGCTCGAGAAGCGCCTCCTCGGCGGGCGCGAGGGCAGCGGGCCAGAGTAACGCCTCGGCCTCCGGTCTCTCGAAATGGCGGGGCTCCTGCTCGAGCGTCTCGGAGAGGGCCTTCTGGAGCTCGATCGGGCTCGGGCAGAGGGTCACTCCGGCGCTGCCGGCGAAGGCCTCGAAGCCTCGGAAGGCATGCGGCGTCGCCAGGATGCGCTTGCGCGTCAGCAGGGCCTCCGCCGTCTTGATGTTCGAGCCCCCGGCATCGAGCATCGGGATCACGATCGCGGAGGCGCCCGAAGTGATCGCCCCGAGTCGTGCGTGGCTGACCCGACCCGTGAAGGCGAGCGATGCGTTGGCGCGCAGGCGTTTCATCGCCGCATGAGCCGAATCTCCGATGCCGCCTGCGCAGACCAGCGCCCGATCGGGTGGCAGCATGAGATCCTCGCAGTAGCGAAGAAGCCCTTCCACGTTCGGGCTCCAGCCCGATGAGATGAAGAGCGCATAGCGCTCGTAGGGGACGCCGGCGAGCTCGGGATCCTCGATCGGGGGGAGCCGAAGGGAGCCGTTGGGTGCGACGACGACGCGTCGCGCTCCATCGCTTCGGTAGTGCCGGGCGTCCCGCTCCGTACAGGCGATGACGAGGTCGGCTCGTCGCGTGAGGGCCTGCTCGGCGGCGCGAATCCGCTGGTCGAGCCGGGCCTTCTCGCGACCCGTCGGATGGATGCGCTGGAAGTAGTCTCCGAGGATCCGGGCCTCGATGTTCTGGGAGGAGTAGACGACGCGACGATCGCCGAGGACGGGCTCGATGAAGGGGAAGGCGAAGGGATGATCGAAGACGACGAGATCCGCCTCGGCGGTCCAGCGGCGATAGTCGGGGAGTCTCGCCTGAAGCTCCTCGGCGGCCGAAACACGATGGCCCATCGCGCGGAGCATCGAGAGCGGGATACCGCGTCGCATCGCCCGCAGGAAGGCCGTCCGCGACCGCAGACCACGCCTTCCGGGCCGAAAATGGTCCATGAAACGATCGCTGTAGCAATGCCGGAAGCGGATTCCGTGGCGCTCGAAGATCAGGCTGAGCTGATGGCTTCGATGCTCGCCGCCGAAGGTCGGGCTCTCGATGGAGTCGGTCGCGAAGATGACCACGCGAGAGCTCGGCGGCATGCTCGGGAGGCTAGCACCGGCACCTCGGGACCGCGGGCGGGACGCGGTGGACCGGGAGTCCGGGGTGGCAGAGGAACGGAGAGCAGGGCAGAGTTCCCCTTCTGTCGCAGGCAGGGCCACGAAGAGTCCCCGAGAAGGAGTCGATCATGAGCGAGACGAATCCCCCCGACGAGTATCAGCCGCCGCGTGTGTGGAAGTGGGAGGCGGGGGGTGGCGGCCGTTTCGCGAACATCAACCGTCCGACGGCCGGCCCGACTCACGACAAGGCGTTGCCGGTCGGCGAGCATCCCTTCCAGCTCTACTCGCTGGCGACGCCCAACGGCGTAAAGGCGACGGTGATGCTCGAGGAGCTGCTCGAGCGCGGTCACGACGGCGCCGAGTACGATGCCTGGCTCGTTCAGATCCAGGAGGGCGAGCAGTTCTCGAGCGGCTTCGTGGACATCAACCCGAACTCGAAGATCCCCGCCCTGGTCGACCGCAGCGGCCCCGAGCCCTTCCGGGTCTTCGAGTCCGGGGCGATCCTCCTCCATCTGGCCGAGAAGTTCGGCGAGCTGCTCCCGACCGACCCTGCTGCCCGCGCCGAGTGTCTGTCCTGGCTGATGTGGCAGATGGCGAGCGCACCCTATCTCGGCGGCGGCTTCGGGCATTTCTACGCCTACGCTCCGGTGAAGCTGAAGTATCCGATCGATCGCTATGCGATGGAGGTGAAGCGTCAGCTCGACGTGCTGGACCGCAACCTGGCCGAGCGCCCCTTCCTCGCCGGTGAGGACTACACGATCGCGGACATCGCCACCTATCCCTGGTACGGCGCTCTGGTCTGGGGAAGCTCTACGATGGCGGCGAGTTCCTCGAGGTCGAGAGCTATGCGAACGTCCAGCGCTGGGCGCTCGAGGTCCACGAGCGGCCGGCGGTGCGCCGGGGGCGTCGTGTGAACCGGGTCTGGGGCCCCGAGGAGGAGCAGGTGCCGGAGCGCCACGATCCGGCGGATCTCGGGGGGCGATAGCTCGCGGGTGGGGATGAAGGCGCCTCGGGAGGCCGACGATCCCGGCGAGGCCCGACTCGACCCTCTCTGCTCGAGGATGCGCGCGACGCTCAGCGGCGCTCGCGGGCGGACTGACACTCGAGGCAGAGGGGGGTCTCGGGGCGCGCCTCGAGGCGCGCAGGCGCGATCGGCTCTTCGCATCCCAGACACTCGCCATAGCTCCCCTCTTCGATCCGGCGCAGCGCCCCCCGCACCAGCTGCAGCCGGCTGCGCTGGGAGGCGCGATTCGCCTCGAGCATCTTCTGCTGCTGGATCGCGTCGATCCGGGAGACCCGGCCGACCGACGGCTGGTCGAGGGCGACCGGGCGCGCGGCCTCGGCGCTGCTCTCGAGATCGCGGACGAGACGGGCAGCGAGCGCCTCGAGCTCGCCTCTCAGTCGCTCTTTGGCGTCGGGCGAGAGGGGCATGGCTCTCCTTGCATGCGGGGGGCTGCCGGTCGTGGGGGGGCTTCTAGGCCGCCTTCAGCCGGACGGGCAGCCTGCCGAGCGACACGAGGATCGGGTTGCCGATTCCCAGCACGCTGTAGGCCGGCTCGCCGACGGGCTCGATGCCGCTCGTCCTGCGAAGCAGCTCCTCGAAGAGGATCGTGATCTCTCGCCGGGCGAGATGAGCACCCAGGCAGAAATGCGGACCGCCTCCGCCGAAGGCCATGTGCTCGTTCGGCTGGCGATGGATGTCGAAGCGAAAGGGCTCCTCGAAGGCGTCCTCGTCCCGGTTGCCGGAGGGATACCAGAGCGTGACGCGCTCGCCCTGCGCGATCGGGACGCCGGCGATCTCCGTATCCGCGGCGGCGATGCGCTTGAAGTAGGCCACCGGGGAGGACCAGCGGATGATCTCCTCCGTCGCGCTCTTCATCGAGCCCGGATCCTGCCGAAGGGCCTCGAGCTGGGCGGGCTCGGCGAGCAGCTTCTGCAGGCCGCTCGAGATGGCGTTACGCGTCGTCTCGCTGCCCGCGACCGTGAGCAGCATGAAGAAGGCGTCGAGCTCGAGGTCGTTCAGCCGCCCGGCCTCGTCCTCGACGGTGACGAGGAGCGAGAGGACGTCGTCCTCCGGCTGGGCGCGCTTGCGTGCCGCGATCTCCTGGCCATAGGCGAAGATCCGGGCCGCGAGGCCTTCGCGCTCCGAGGCCGGCACGGGATGCTCGGGGTCGATGCAGAGCAGCATGTCGTTCGTGAGGGCGAAGAGCCAGTCGCGGTCCTCCCTCGGAATGCCGAGGATGTCGGCGATCATGTGCATCGGGAGCTGATAGGCGACGTCCTGCACGAAGTCGACGGTCTCGCGGGCGAGGGCGTCCTCGATGATGGAGACGGCCCACTCCCGCGCGAGGCTCTCGAGTCGCCGGGTCATTCGAGGCGTGAAGCCCGAGCTGATCAGCTTGCGCTGGCGGATATGGGCCGCCCCGTCCATGTCGGTCAGCATGAGGCCCGTGCCCTCGTAGCCGAGACCCGGACCCGACGCCGAGAGGAAGAGATCCGATCGACGGTTCACGTCGCGGATGTCCGCATGACGCGAGAGGACCCAGAAGCCTTCGCCTCCGGTCTGCTCGAAGCCGGAGGTCTCCGGATGTCGCCAGACAGGCGCCTGCTGGCGAAGCGTCTCGAACACGTCGTGGGGGAAGCCGCCTCGGTAGAGCTCGGATCGGGTCAGGTCGATGTCGTCGAGATGGGTCGTCATTGGGGCTTCTCTCGTTCGCGAAGGGGAGTCGTTCGGGGCCGTCGGAGTCACGCCCGAGTCTAGACCAGCTCGCCGGCGGACGGCTCGAGAGGGGCTCGAGATCGGCTCTCGATCCCTTTGCCGACTCTGGATCGACTCCGGATCGACTCTGGATCGAATGAGGAACGCCGATCAGCGCAGCTCGAAGCCCGAGTAGCCCTTCTCGGCACTCTCGCGGCAGAAGGCCATGTAGTCCTGCACGCCGACGTGATGCAGGAGCTGGCGGGGCTTGCCGGGGATGTTGGCGCCCATGTACCAGGAGTCGGCCTGCGGCAGCAGCGTGCCCTGGGCCAGCTCCTCCATGTGCCGCGTCCAGGACGCCCCCGACTCAGGTCGGGCCTCGATCGTCTTCAGGCCCCGGTCGCGGAGATGGCTCAGGCAGTCGACGACCCACTCGCCCTGCAGCTCGGCGCAGGTGGGGCCGTTGCAGAAGGCGGTCGGGCTCTGCGGCCCATAGAGCATGAGCAGGTTGGGGAAGTCCGGGATGCCGAAGCCCAGGTAGGTCTGCACGCCGGTGCTCCAGGTCTCCTCGAGCGAGCGGCCCGAGCGGCCTCGGAGGTCGATCTGGGTCAGGCCGCCGGTGCTCGCGTCGAACCCCGTGGCGAGGACGAGGACGTCGAGCTCGCGATGGCGCGACGCGCTCCGCACGCCCGTCGCCGTGATCTCCTCGATGGGCTCCTCGCGGAGGTCGACCAGCTCGACGTTCGGCTGATTGAAGACCTCGTAGTAGGACTGCTCGAGGGAGGGACGCTTCGCGCCGAAGGGATGTGGGGCCACCGTGGGCGCCAGCTTCTCGGCGATCCTGGGATCGTGGAGGCGGGCTCGCGTCTTGTCGCGCCAGAACGCGTAGGCCAGCGCATTGGATTCCGGATCGGTGAGGATGTCGCTGAAGGTGCCGGCCCAGTAATGGAAGCCGCCCTCGCGCCAGGCGGACTCGAAGCGGGCCCGACGCTCTTCGGGGTCGACCTCGCGGGCCGAGCGCTCGTCGGCCACGATGTCGAAGAAGCCGCTCGAGGACTCGGCGCGCCGCCGGAACCACTCCGGGTAGAAGGCCTTCAGCTCGCGTTGGGAGGCCTCGTCGAGGGACCGTTGCTGCATCGGGAGGGCCAGGATCGGCGTGCGCTGGAAGACCGTCAGCGCCCGCGCGACCGGGCCGGCCTCCTGGACGACCTGGACGCCGCTGGCGCCCGTGCCGATCACGCCCACCCGCTGCTCGGCGAGCTCGAGCCCATCCTGCGGCCAGTGGGCCGTATGGACACAGGGGTCGGCGAAGCGATCGAGGCCGGGGAGGTCGGGGACATGGGCCTTGGCGGCGAAGCCCGTACAGGGGAGGAAGAATCGGGCTCGGACGCGGTGGCCGTCCGCGCATTCGATCTGCCACTGATCGGCTGCGGGATCGAAGCGCGCCGCCGTCACGCGGGTGTCGAAGCGGACGTCGCGGGAGAGGTCGAGCTTCTCGTCCACATGGCGGAAATAGCGGCGCAGCTCGTCCCAGGCGGGGAAGCGCTCGCTCCAGGTCCAGTCGCGCCAGACCGCCTCGATCGAGAGCTCGTAGTTCGGGACATGGGAGTCGACGCGCGCGCCCGGATAGCAGTTCCAGTACCAGACTCCGCCGAGCTCGCTCCCCGCCTCGAAGAGGCGTACGCGGAAGCCCTCCTGACGAAGCCGATGGAGAAGGTAGACCCCACTGAATCCGGCGCCGAGGATCAGCCCGTCGAGCGTCTCGTCGGCTCCGTCTCTCCCTCCCACTGCGGGCTCCGTCATGCTGGATCCTCCGTTTCCGCCGCGCGCGATCCGAGCGGTCCTCCGCTCGGCGGCGGGAGTCAGGCTCCGGGCCTGTCTTCGAGCTCCGGTGCGCCGAGCAGCAGGTCGAGAAAGGTCGAGTCGTCCTGCCGGATGATCTCCTCGAGGGCCTCTGCAAAGAGAGGCTCGAAGAAGACGCGCAACCGGGGCCAGACCTCCCGGCCTCCATCGCTCCGAAGGGCGAGCGCGACACCCAGGACATAGCTGTCGACCCAGCTCATGTTGGGGATTCCGCGCTTGCGCGCCATCCAGCCGTCCTCCGTCTGATTGATCCAGGTGAAGAGCCAGATGATCCAGGTGAGCTTCTCGGCCTCGGAGAGGCTCTCGTACTGACGCTGAGCGCGAATGTCGATGTCGACGAGATCGGGGCGTCGAATCAGCTGATGGATGGTCTCGTTGTTGTGACGTTTGATCTCGCGCGTCATCTGGGTCGAGATCTCGGTCCGCGCTCCGCGGACCTG
>CAYXLY010000146.1:0-10184 GCA_964466005.1 uncultured Spirochaetaceae bacterium
CCGGAAGCTCGCCTGCATTCGATCGCGTCTGCGGGCCGCTCGCTGCGTTGCGCTCGGCCGCCGGAGCTAGAAGAGCGTCCTCAGGTAGCGGATCAGATCGGTGGACGTCACCAGCCCGACGAGCTGGCCTCCGTCGTCCACGACCGGGACCGCGTGGAGGCTGCCGTCGGAGAGGATCTCGGCCGCGTCGGCGATGGTCGACTTCGGCGGCAGGGTCCGAAGATCGGTCTTCATGAGCCCTTCGACGGAGAATTGGTGATCGAGATAGGCGTCCATCGACCGCTCGTCGCTGCCGATGCCCTCGACGCTGATGCCGAGGATGTCGGAGGCGGAGATCAGCCCGACCAGCTTCTTGCCGGAGACGACGGGCATGTGGTGAAAGCCGTTCTTGACGAGCAGCTTGCGGACCTCGCTCAATCTCTGCCCCGTATGGGTGGTGATCACGTCTCGCGACAGGACCTTCTCGATCGGCTCGTTCTTCTTCATGGGCTCCTCTCTGGCGGTGCACCGGGGTGCATGGGCGGTCGTGAATGTCGGGGAGAAGAAGGCCTTCTCCCGCCTGGTCAGCTGATCAGATAGTCGAGCAGGTCGTGATGGGTCACGATGCCTGCGAGACCCCCCTCTTCGTCGACCACGACGAGGGCATGGAACTCGCCCTCTCCGATTCGATCGATGGCGGTCTCGACCGACTCGGCCGCGTCGATCGTCTCGAGACTCGTGCTCATCACGTCCCCGGCCGTCTCCCCTCCGTAGAGTCCCTCGGAGATCTTGGGTGCGCCGCGCTTGCGGGCGACGCGGATGAGATCCCGGGTGCTGACCATGCCGACGGGCCGGTCTCCCTCGACGATCGGGACATGATGACAGCGCTCGTCGACCAGGATCTGCCAGATCTCGGTAAGGGGTCGGTTCGGCTCGGCCGTGTGGACCCGGCTCGTCATGATCTCCGAGACGAGCACGGGCTGGTTCGCGGATGACATCTTCGGCTCTCCTTCGTGGTGTGGGATCAGCACGATATATGCCAAGCGAGGCGGCTGCTCGCGCCGTCTCGCCGATCCCGACGGGACATCGAGGGACGAATCGAGGCCAATTGCCTCAGGTCGCCTCCCGAGCTTCGGCGTGCCCCAAGGCCCATGCAGGGAGCAGGAAGATCGAGCTTGGCGTCGGTGGGTCTCATCGGGTAAATGGGAGGAGGGTGAGCCGGGAAGGGCTCGAGAGGAGCAGCGATGAGCCGGCCCGAAGCGAAGCGGGGAACGGGTCGGGACGGCGACGCCGGGCTTCGCCTGCGGATGCGGGGCGAGGAGCGGCGGATCCTCGCTCAGCACGATCGCCTCGACGCCCTCTGTGAGGAGATCCAGGAGCGTCTCAGCGAGGACGGCCCGGAGTCCTCGAGGGAGGGATTCCAGCAGCTCCGGACGGCTCTCGACGCCCACATGAAAATGGAGGAGGAGATCTACTTCCCCGCCCTCCACGGTCTGCAGACCGACGCGGAGAGCGCCTTGTCGGAGCTCGTCGCGGAGCACGACGAGCTCCGCGAGACGGCGATCCGGGTGAGCGAGCTCCTCGAGAGTCTCGATCGGGACGGAGCCCGTGTCGAGATGGGGCGCCTCGCGAGCCGGGTCACGGCGCACGAGCAGGCCGAGGAGGATCTGATCGCGCGGATCACCGAGGGGGCCTCGCCCAGGGTCGGGTATCCTGACGGCGGGACCGACCAGGAGGCCGGATGAGCTCGAGTGACGGCATGGAGCCTCTTCCGAAGCCCGAATGCCAGAGCCTCCTGAGAGCGGGCGGCGTGGGGATCCTCGCGCTCCCCGGAGACCGGGCGCCGGTGCTGCGACCGGTGAACTACGCCGTGCAGGAGGGAAGGATCGTCATCCGCACGGGACAGGGCCAGATCTTCGAGGCCGCCCGGCGAGCGGAGCCCGCCTCCTTCGTCATCAGCGAGATCGATCGATTCGAGCACGAGGGCTGGAGTGTGGTCGTGACGGGGCGACTCGAGGAGTGCTCGAGCGCCGACGAGCTCGTCGAGCTGCCCCTGCGTCCCTGGGCGAGAGCGGTGAAGGATCGTTTCGTCGCGCTCTCGATGGACGAGATCTCCGGGCGTCGCATTGCCCAGGGAGGGGTCGAAGCATGATGGACGTCGAGGTCGGCAGCGCCTCCGGGCTCGATCGCTGGGGGCGCGTGACGAACCGAAGCACGCGTCTCGGCGTCTTCGAGGCGGCCTATCGCTCCTGGTTCCGGGTCGAGTGGGAGGGGCTCGCCCACGTTCCCGCGACGGGCGGGGCGTTGCTCGTCTCGAACCACGCCGGGCTGATGCCCGTGGACGGCGGCATCATCCAGTACGGCATCGAGGACGAGACCCGTCGTCTCGTCTACCTGCTGGCCCATCACGGCTTCTTCCGGTTTCCCTTCACGGGCCGGATCCTGAATCGCGGAGGCACGGTCCTGGGGCATCCCGACAACGCCCACCGCCTCCTTCGCGAGGACGAGCGCCTGGTGCTCGTCTTTCCGGAGGGCGAGAAGGGACCGGTGAAGCCCCGCTCCGAGCGCTATCGACTCCAGCGATTCGGTCGCGGAGGCTTCATCGAGACGGCGCTCCGGGCGGGAGTGCCGATCGTGCCGGTCGTCCTGATGGGAACCGAGGACACGACGCCGACCGTGGCGAACCTCGAGCTGGCGGGACGACGATTTCCCCTGACGCTGAATACGCTGCTCTTCGGGCCCATCCTGGGCACGGTCGCGCACTTCCCGGCCAAGGTCCGTGCACGCGTCCTGCCCCCGGTCCACTTCGACGAGCCGCCGGAGCAGCCCGCCTATCCCCGGAGCGTGCTGATGGATCGGGCGGAGGCGATCCGGGGCGACATGCAGACGGCCCTCGACGAGATGCTGGCGGCTCGGGAGAGCCGGTGGCTCGGGTGAGACGATGAGGCGGGTCGTCGTGACGGGCGGATCGAGCCCGCTCGGGCGCCGGGTGCGGGAGATCCTCGAGGCCGACCCCGAGGTGGAGCACGTCCGCGGAGTCGAGCCGAGCCCCGGACGGGGCGTCGTGTCGGGAGAGGAGCTGGACTTCGTCTCCTTCGTGCCCGACCACCGCCCCTTCGCAGAGTACCTCGCCAAGGGCGAGATCGACGCCGTCATCCAGTGCGGCCTCCGGGCCGATGCCCGGGAGGCCGACGTCATCCCGACCCTCTGCCTCGGGGCCGCCATCGGACACGAGCCCTCGCCGGTCCGGAGCTGGGTCGTCGCCTCCTCCAGCCTGATCTACCCGATCGACAGCCACTCTCCGCTCCTCCAGCGGGAGTCGCAGGAGCTCCCGCGCGGCGAGGAGACCCTGGCGGCGTCGCTCGCCGAGGCCGAGCGCTATGCGCGGGACCTGGCGCATCGCATGCCGCACGTGAACGTCGCGATCCTGCGGCTCCAGCAGCTCGTGGGCGTCGGGACGCGCGGACCGCTGGCAGCCTTGCTGGCCCGACCGGGCGTGCCCACGCCGATCGGCTTCGACCCCGCGATCCAGCTCCTCCACCTCGAGGATGCCGCGAGTGCGATGGCCTTCGCGGCGCGGCGAGAGCTGGCGGGCGTCTACAACGTCGCCTCGAAGGGGCTGCTCCACTGGCACGACGCGATCCGGGCCACGGGGCAC
Source organism: uncultured Spirochaetaceae bacterium (assembly GCA_964466005.1). Lineage (GTDB taxonomy): Bacteria > Myxococcota_A > UBA9160 > UBA9160 > UBA4427 > UBA4427. The sequence continues at coordinate 3,638 of CAYXLY010000146.1, forward strand.
GCGCGGCTCCCCTTCCTGCCGATGAGCGTGGCGATGCTCGAGCCCCTTCTCGAGCGGATCGGACTGCCCTTCGTGCCCGCCGCATTGCTGGACCTGCTGCGCTTCGGGCACGTGGTCGACACGGCCAAGCTCGAGCGGGAGGGCTGGGCGCCCGCGTACGACCAGCTGGACTGCCTCTCCCTGCTCCGCGAGGGCTGATCCGCGTCCCCGCGCTCTTCTCGCTCCCTCGCTCCGTCGCCCGATCGCCTCGTCGCCGGGTCCCCCGAGCGGCCGGGGCGCGCTCGTCTGGGCGGTCCCGGCGACAGCCCCTATGCTCCCCGGCGAATCGAGCCAGGAGTCCTTTCATGCCCCTTTCGCGCGTCAGTCAGGCCATCGAGGAGATCCGTCGCGGCCGCGCGGTGATCATGGTCGACGACGAGGATCGCGAGAACGAGGGCGACATCGTGGTGGCGGCAGAGAAGATCACGCCCGAGTGGGTGAACTTCATGGCGAAGCACGGACGTGGGCTGATCTGTCTGACGCTCACCGAGCAGCGCGCGATGGAGCTCGATCTCCCGATGATGGTGGGTCACAACTCGGCCCAGTTCCAGACGGCCTTCACCGTCTCGATCGAGGCCCGCCACGGCGTCACGACGGGGATCAGCGCCGAGGACCGGGCTCGCACGATCGCGACGGCCGTCGACCCGCGATGTGGGGCGCGGGATCTGGCGCGTCCCGGACACGTCTTTCCGTTGGTGGCCAAGGCAGGCGGCGTGCTGGTCCGGACCGGGCATACCGAGGGATCGGTGGACCTCGCACGACTCGCCGGCCTCGTCCCTGCCGGCGTGATCTGCGAGGTGCTGAACGACGACGGGACGATGGCGCGTCGCCCCGATCTGGAGAAGTTCGCGCGGCGCTTCGACCTGATGATCGTGTCCATCGCGGACCTGATCCACTATCGCCGGGCGAAGGAGAAGCTCGTCGAACGCTACGTGGAGGACGACCTCGACTTCCTCCATGGGCGCTTCCGGACGATCGTCTACCGCAGCATTCCCGATGGCACCGAGCATTTCGCCTTCGTGAAGGGCAACGTCGCCGACGGAGCGCCCGTGCTCGTGCGAGTCCAGACGGCGCAGCCGATCGCGAGCTTCCACGCGGATCTCGGTCTGCCGAGCCCGCTCGAGGCCCCCATGCGAAGGGTCGAGGCCGAGGGCCGAGGCGTGATCGTGATCATCGGCCAGCCCGACGGAGGCGACTCCATCGGAGAGCGTCTGCGCCAGCGGGTCGAGGGGCGCGGCGACGAGGCGCCGCCTCGCAAGCCCGCCGAGCAGCTGCGGGATTACGGAGTCGGGGCCCAGATCCTCGGCGATCTGGGCGTGCACCGGATGCGCCTGATGACGAATCGGCCGCGGCGCATCGTCGGGATCGAGGGCTTCGATCTCGCCGTCGAGGAGATCGTGCCGCTGAACGCCGACCCGCCGTTGGCGACCGTGCATCCGATTCGCGAGGAGCACGACGATTAGCGCTCTCTCGAAGCCTCCTCGAAGCTCCGTCGAAGCCGCCCGCAGAGCGTCGCGCGGAGGGGCCCGCCGAGCCAGGCGCCGGCGCGCCCGCTCCGGGAGCAGCATCCGGGGACGAGCGAAGCGGTCCGGGCAGGGCGGCGCGGATCAGGAAGGCCCCGGATCCTCGAGGTCCTCGGACTCGATGCGATGCCCCCAGTCGCGCTTCGCGTCGAGGTAGCGCCTGTTCCACTCGCTCACGCCGATCACGTGCTTCACCGGCTCGACCGAGAGGAGGCCGGCGGAGGCGAGGTCGGCGATCTTCTTGGGGTTGTTCGTGAGCAGCCGCATCGGACGGTCGCCGACGAATACTGGAGCAGCGCCGCCGCGTCGCTGAAGTCGCGCGAGTCGTCGGGGAGGCCCAGGGAGCGGTTCGCCTGATAGGTGTCCTCGCCCGCATCCTGGAGGAGATAGGTGGCGGCCTTGGCCCAGAGCCCGATGCCCCGGCCCTCGTGTCCGGCCATGTAGACGAGGAATCCGCCGGCGGGGTCCTGGGAGATCCGGTGCAGCGCGCTGGCGAGCTGCGGACCGCACTCGCAGCGACGCGATCCAAAGACGTCGCCGGTGAGGCAGCTCGAATGCACCCGGACGAGGGGGCTCGCCTGCTCGGAGGGTGAGCCGATCACGAGCACGCTGTTCACGGCCATCGACGAGGCGAGGACCGAGAAGAGATGCTGCCCCCCGCTCTCCCTGAGCGTGCCGGCCAGACTCTCGACCTCGGAGAGCTCGGTGCTCCGCACGCTCGCGTACCAGTCGACGCGCAGCGAGATGCCGGCGAGCTCGATCGGCAACGGGATCGGGCCCAGCACGTTCAGCGCGAGCTCCGAGGACGAAGGCTGGGCCCGCGGATCGAGCACGCGACCGCGGGCGTCGATGCGGACCAACGAGCCCTGTCGGATCAGGCGCTCCCGGATCTCCGGGTTCAGATAGGTGAACATGGCCGACGGAAGATAGCCGCCTGGGCCGGAAAGGTCCCCGAACGGCCCCGAACGGCATCGCGATCCCGGTCAGTCTCCGATGGCTCTCAGCAGATCGGACTCGAGCTCCACGACGCGGCGGCCGCTGGCGGCCAGGACGATCGATCGGGTCTGGCCGTCGAGAAAGGTCTGGGCCTGGCGCGCCAGGCCGAGGGCCCACCAGACCGTGCGCGCGACGGTCCACCAATGAAAGGCGTCCTCCCGCCAGAGACCTCCAGCCCTCTCGTAGGCGCGTTGCAGCGGCTCGCGAGCGGCGAGCCCGCCGACCGCCCAGGCGTCCCTGCCGAACCGCCAGCAGCGTAGACAGAGCCAGGCGAGATCCTCCATGGGATCGCCGAGATGCGCGAGCTCCCAGTCGAGGACGGCGGCGAGCCCCGTGTCCTGCACGAGCAGGTTGCCGTTGCGCAGGTCGCCGTGGACGACGGCGCCCGGCAGGTAGGGGCGGGGAGCGTGTCGCCGCAGCCAGCGCAGCCCGAGTCGCAGGGAGGGCAGTGGAGGATCCAGCGTATCCAGGGTCGCCGCGAGCTCGTCGACATAGCGCAGCGGCTCGCGGGCGTCGGGCAGCCCCTCGAAGGGCTCGAGGGGCAGCCGATGGATCCCGGCCAGCGCCCGACCGCAATCCTCGGCGAGCTTCACGCCCAGCGCGGGATCCGCCTCGACGCGGCGAAGGATGCGCCGTGGGATCGACTCGCCCTCCACGCGACGCGTGACGAGGAGTCCGTGCTCCGCGTCCCAGGCGAGCAGCTCGGGGACCGGCACGCCGGCGCGTCGAGCCTCGCGAAGCAGCCGGGCCTCGATCTCGACGTCGCCCTGCGCGAGCGCCCCGCCCGAGATCTGGGCCACGGCGGGCGTTCGTCTCTCGCCGTCGATCATCTCGATGAAGAAGGTGCTCCGCTGCGCGCCGAGGGAGGCGGTGCCCGTCACCTCCGCTCGCAGCGGCTGAGGCAGGATCTCGCAGAGGCGCCGTTCGATCGCCTCCCGGGCGTCCGCGCCGCTCACGGCTCGTAGCCCGGTCGGTCGATCGCCAGCCTCCGCCGCACGTCTTCGAGGATGACGGCGTACGCCCGGGCCTCGAAGTCGGCATCTCCGGCTTCGTCCTGCTGGAGCCTTCGGTCGAGGGCAGCGACGAGCGACGCGAGATCTCCCTTCCTCCCGAGGAGCTCCTCGAGCGCCTGGACCGTCCGCTCGGCCGGCTCCGGGCCGGCCCGGACCTCTCGCTCGAGGATCCGACACAGGTTGGCGACGACCCGCACGGCGTGCTGCGCGCCTCCGCGGGTCGCGGGCAGGATCTCATCGGAGAGCGTCTCGGCCATCGCGTTCAGGAGCCGCGCGGCGTCCGGACGATCGATCATGGCCGGTCTCCTCCCTTCGTCTGCGGTCCCGCCTCCGACTCCGCCGCCTCGAGCGAGGGCGCGCGAATCACTCGATCGGCACGAGCGGCTCGCCGTGCTCGTCGAACTGGTGCAGGTACTCCGCGATGCCGTAGCCGGTCTGTCCCTCGTAGGTCCATCGCGCCAGCCCTTCGTTCACGACCGTCTCCCCGGGACGGCTCCCGCCCGGAAAGACCCGCATCACGTCGGCTCGGAGATCATGCTCACGTCCCCGCTTGTCGACGGCGGTGACGAGGCAGGTCCTCTGCGTGACTCCGTCCGAGCGCGTCTCGGTCCGGACCCGCCACTGGGCGAGGCTCGTCTGCTCACCGTCTTTCCAGACCCAGCCCCGATGGAGATCCCCCTGGTCCGTGCCGATCCGGATGCCTCCGAAGTGGACGTCGTCGGAGATGTTGATCGAGAACCACCGCCACATCCTCGGGCTGCTCCAGCGTCGCGGGCCCCAGGACTTGTCCCGGTTGCCGCGGGCCTCCTCGCCGAAGACGGAACGCTGGCCGTCGGCCTCGATCCAGCCGCGCCAGCGCCCGGATTGCTCGAGATGGCCCTTGCCGGTCGCCTGCCCCGCCGCGGCGCTCGCCCCTTGCCCGGCTCGTCCCTGGCCGTCCACGCCGATCATCGGGATCAGTGCATCGAAGCGGAGATCGAGGGCGAGAGCGATCTCGCGCGAGGATCCATCGCCCGGATCGATCGCACGGGCCGTGCAGTCGGCGCGCAGATGCCAGCGTTGGCCGGGCTCGAGGCATTCGTATCGCACGCCACCGACCTCGAGAGGGGACCCGCACATCTCGCGCTGCTCGCGCGTCTCGCGGACGAAGGCGATCCGGCGGCCGGGCAGCCAGACCGCGAGCAGGACGTCCATCGTGCCCTCGTGGGGGCGGATGCCGATGCGGGTGTAGAGGCCGGTATCGGAGCCGGGATCGTAGGCGTTGAAGTAGTAGGACTCGCTCCAGGCCGAGTCCGACTCCACGGGATGCATGGCGTCGTGGCGGGGATCGAGAATCGGCATGGCAGACCTCTCGGGCGGCTCGCGCGGCCGGGCGCCGGGGCGGTCCCGTGTCCTCGCACGCTCGCGCCCAGTGAAGCCGATCGGGGGTCGCTCTCGCAAATGCACGCACGGATCCGCCCCGGGGCTGGTCGCGCGCGCACGATTCCTGCAGGCTCTGCGCATGCGGGACCATCCCCGAGTCGCCCGGCCGAAGCCGCCTCGATCCTGTGCCTGTACGGGCGTGCGTTGGTGCGCGCGCTGCCTGGATCCTCGGGTTCGCGCCGCGCAGGGCATGGACGCGCCGACTCCCCTGCCGGAGTTCCTGAGAGAGCCGCCGGAGCGATCGAGGCGGGCGGAGGATCCGGGCGTTCGGATCCACGCCTTCGACCCGGTCACCCGATCCTGTCCGACCTGTCCGGACTTCGAGGGGCTGCATCTGCTCGAAGACCTGCTCTCCGAGGAGGAGGCGGATCGCCTGCTCGCCGTCATCGACCGCGAGCCCTTCCAGCCCGCCCAGAGCGGCAAGGAGAAGCAGCATTTCGGAGCGCGCGTGAACTTCAACAAGCGCAAGGTCAATGCGAACGCGTTCGAAGGGTTGCCGGGCTACGCCGCGTGGCTCGAGACCCGGACCCGCGAGCGATGGGCGAGGGAGAGTCGTGAGCCGGACGAGGCCAGGCGCCGCGGGGCGCACCGACCGGGGCTCGTCCGGGCGCTCTCGGCCTTCCGGACGACGGACGTCTTCGTGCTGCGCTACCGCTCGGCCGAGCGCTCGAACCTCGATTTCCACGTCGACGATCGCTTCGCGTACGGGGAGGCGATCCTCGCTCTCTCGCTCGAGTCGGATGGGGTGATGACCTTCCTTCGCCCGGGAGCGTCCGACCGGCCCGGCTGGGACTGCGTCCGCGTGGCGCTTCCGACGCGCTCCATGTCGATCCTCTACGGGCCCGCGCGCTACGAGTGGGAGCACGCGATCCTGTCTCATGACGTCCAGGGTCGTCGGACGAGCATCAGCCTGCGAACGCTCTCCGAGCCGCTGCGGCGGACCGCGGTCGGGCGGGTCATTCTGGAGCGAGCCGGCCGGCGCTGGGAGAGATGCGCGGAGGCGGAAGGGGCTTCGGAGCAGGGTGACGCCGGGACGGGGTCGCGCTCGGCGTCCTCCGATTCGCCCCATTCGTCCGCCCCCTCGGCGGCGATCGCGCGACGCGGATCGATGGGGTCAGGAGGCGCGTCTGATCCGTCGTGAGGGAATCGGGTCGCCCGCCTCGCGCCGGGCTCGGAGCCAGCGCCATGAATGACGGAGGCTGGGCTCGATCCGCCAGATCAGGGCGCGGACGCGGCGTCGATCGGCCGCCCCCGCCCGCTCGTCGATCCGGTCGAGCAGGAAGAGCGCCTCGGCGGCGCGTCCGTCTCTCGCGAGCAGACGCCCGAGCTCGAGCGCGGTCTCGGCGCAGTCTGCGTCGATCTCCCGCGCCTCGCGGAGCAACGCGATGGCCTCGCTCCGCCGCCTTCGTCGACGCAGACGACGACTGCCCTCGACCAGGGTTCGCCGGGCGCGGTCGGGATGGCCGCCTCGGAGCTCGGCCCTGGCCAGCGCCGTACAGGCCTCGAAGGAGAGCGGCAGGGCCTGCACGGCCTGGTGGTAGAGGGCGATCCGAC
>CAYXLY010000147.1:0-10147 GCA_964466005.1 uncultured Spirochaetaceae bacterium
CGTCGTACTCGGTACGCCAATCCTGAATCTGTTCTTTCAGCTCGGCAATGCCAGCTGGCAGATCGTGCGAGACCTGGCGGCCCGTCTCCCGGTGATGATCCTGCCGCGCTGGACTCGCTCACGCTCTCAGCCCGTGGACATCAGCGACGTCGTGGAGGCCTTGCTCGGCGCCCTGCGCATGCCGATCGGGGAGTCGGCCTCCTTCGACATCCCCGGCCCGGAGATCCTCACCGTCGAGGAGATCCTCGAGAAGACGGCGCGATTGACGGGACTCGACACCCGATCCTTCCCGGTCCCCCTGCTGTCGCCGCGTCTGTCCAGCTACTGGCTGCGCTTCGTGACCCAGGCCGACCTGTACATGGCGCGCGAGCTGATCGAGGGACTCAAGACGGACCTGATCGCTCGCGGCGACGAGCTCTGGGAGCGGATCGGACATCTCAGGCGGTCGACCTTCGAGGAGGCGGCGCGCAGGGCTCTCGAGGAGTCTCCGCCGCCTCCGATCGTCGCGCGCGCCTACGAGACACTCGTGCGTCGTCTCTGGCCCTTCGAGCCATGAGCGAGCAGACGGACCGACCGTCGCGACCCGGTGCCTGGCAGGCGACGGTCTTCGGGCTGGTGGGCTTCGGACTCATGGTGCTCGGCCAGGCCCTCGCCGTCGGGCTCCTCATCGAGCTCACGACGAGCCCGAGCGACGGAGACGGGGCCGCGCGCATGGAATCGCTGGTCGAAGGGATGTCGCCCGGAGCCCCGCTCGTGTCCCTCTCCTTCCTGATCTCCACGCCCCTGGTCGTCCTCTTCGCGCTGGCGTGCACGCGTCGCCTCCGCGATCCACTGGGCTACCTGGGCTTCCGTCACATGGCCGCCTTCCTGCCGATCCTCCCCTGGCTCGTCGGTCTCCTCGTCGCCTATCAGGGGCTCAGCCTGGCGCTCGACGTCTTTCTCGCCCGTCGGATCGTGCCGCCTTTCCTGGAGACGATCCACGCCACGGCCGAGGGCATCTGGCTGCCCATGGTCTGGCTCTCGGTCTGCGTCCTGGCGCCGCTGGCAGAGGAGGTCCTCTACCGGGGGCTCGTATTGCCGGCGTGGGCCCGTTCCTGGCTGGGTCCGAGCGGTGCGTCGGTCGCCATCTCGATGCTCTGGGCGATCTCCCATGTCCAGTACCGCCTGTCCTACATGATCGAGATCTTCGTCCTCGGACTCGTGCTCTCCTGGCTCCGTCTCCGGTATCGTTCACTCGCCCCGTGTCTCGCCCTGCATGCCTCGAACAACGCGCTCGCGATGACGATCAGTGCGTTCGTCCTGTCGGGCTCGGCCACCTGACCCGACAGAGAGCAATCGACCGAGCGGGGAGATCGGACCGCGCGGATCAGACGGCTCGCAGCGGATAGACTCCCCTCGATGAATCGATTCCTCCGAAGACACTGGCTCATGATCCTGGGGATCGCGCTCGTGGTGACCTTCGTGTTGCAGAATGCGCGTGAGGTCGAGGTCCGTCTCCTGCTCTGGAGGATCCAGACCTCGCTGGCGCTGATCCTGATGGCGGTGCTGGGTGCGGGCTTCTCCGCCGGATGGGTCTTCTCGCGAAGACCCCGGCGTTGAAGTCCGCGCCGGGCCATCGGGACGTGCTCGCGCCCCGCCCGGGAGCGGGACGCCGGCATCGGGGTCGATGGGGCTCTTCGATCGGCCTCTCGCCCGCATGATTCATGAGCGCCCTACTGCGAACGTCCAAAGCAACGAATCTTCGCGGCCTTCTCCCTCCGGCCTGCTCGACGTACCTAGCGAAAGGCCACGGAGTCCCCCTCTCCGCGCACGACCAGCTCCCTCTCGAGGACGCGACCATCGGACATCTCCGCGCGGATCCGATGCCGACCGGGAGCCACCGGGACGCTCAACGGGGTCGAGCCGAGCGGCCGGCCATCGATCTCCACGCGCGCCCAGGGCATCGCATTGACTCGAAGCCGCGCGCTCGCCGTCGCCGAGGCGGCGCCGCGGTCGGCTGGCTCGGACCCAGGTGCGCCCTCTGGCCATCGGGGGGATGGGGCAGAGAGCGCGGCCCCGACGGCACCCGGGACGGCACCCGGGGAAGCCATGCTCTGCGAGACGTCGGCCTCTGCCTGCTTCGACCCGTCGCTCTGGCCACTCCACCACCCCGTCACGAGACTGGCCGCGAGCAGACCGGCCACGATCACCCGCCCGGCATGCGAGTGCAGCGACAGACCTCCATGGATGACCCTCGAGCTCCGGTCGATGGCCACCGCGCTCGCGTGCCACGCGCCGCGTGCCTTGCGGATCCCCATCTCGAGGGTCGGCCGGGCCCCTTCCCTCGCGCGTGCCCCTGTCGCTCGCAGCTCGCGCGCCAGGAGGCGAGCGCCTCGCAGCGCGCGTCCCAGTCCCGAGAGCAGGAGGTCATGGGTCGCGGCGAGACCGACACGGAGCCGTTCGTCGCTTCGACGAGCCAGAGCCCCGACCCTTCGTCGGCAGACTCGCAGGGCTCTCGGCAGCTCTCTCGACAGGCTCGACAGGACTCGGTAGAGACCTCCGCCGAGGCCTCCGTACGGGAACCCGTCCAGGCGCTCAGCCCCGAATGCGCCGATCCCATGGGCCAGTCCTCCCGCGCGAGCGCGCCCTGCGCGAAGGAGCCCGGCAGCCGCCGCGACTCGAGCGCGCGACATCTCGCGACCGGAGTGGAACGCCTGTCGCGTCCGGTCCCGGATCCTCTCCAGTCGCGAGAGGGCCGACCCCGAACCTTCCCTGCGCGAAGACGCGCTCGGCGAGGAGAGGATCTCGACCCCGGATGCCGGCGACACCCAGTCGGTTCGCGCCCAGCCGGGCTGAGGATTCGGATCCGGGCGTCGGGCCGAGGCCCCCAGCGATCCGACCCCCTTCGCCGCCGCGTTCATCCCCGTCCGTTCCTGCTTGCCGCCGGCAGATTCTTCCGACTCCGCGCATTCCGCCCGATGGAGTCGACTCGACGTCCCGACGGTCGGGTCGAAGCGCGCGTCCGACAGGGGCCGGTCGCCTCGAAGCTGCGCGGCGAGCTCCGCCCGGGTCATGCGCGGGCTGCCCGACGCCGAGCGGATCAAGGCGTCTGGGTCGACCCGCTCCTTCACCCGACTCCCCTCGGCTCCCACCTCCGTGGCCACCCGATCCAGCAGCCAGGCCGCGTCGTCTCGATCCCAGGGCTCCGCAAGCTCGATCCGGTGCGACCTCGAGCCCATTTCGGAGAGCAGACGGTCGAGGGCCTCCCCGTCGAGCCCCGCTCCGAGCAGCACCGCCTCGTGTGCCTCACAGAGATCGCGGAGACGCGCCAGGCTCGGCGCCGGAGTCGCCTGGATCTCGTCCACCATCAGCAGGGTCCGACGACCCGAGATGGGCTCGGGCTCGAGCAGATCGGCGAGCTCGCTCCGGACATCGGCCGGACCGCTCCTGTCCGCCGTCGGATCCTCCGAGGACGCGCCGATCGCCCCCGACGACCTCGACACCGGACCGCGTAGCCATCGAGCGACGAAAGAGAGGAGCTCGCCCGACTCGACGTGGGCAAAGGGAAGGAAGCGCGGGCAGTAGCCAGTCGGTGGGTGATCGCGAAGGGATTGCAGCAGCAGGCTCTTCCCGTAGCCGGTCGGACCGTGGACGATGATCGGCCCGCTCGGCTCCTCTCGAAGAACGGCCTCGATCCGATCGCGAGCCTGCGTCAGTCCCGTCGTCGCGAGTCGGTGGGCCGTGTCGGCGCGATCCGTGGTCCAGGCCTCGACGGCGGTCGGGAGCGCCAGACTCATCGCGGACGCCCGGGCCGAAGAGTTGCGAGCGCGAGCCGGAAGCTAGGGTCGGAGCAGGAGGCGAACGAATCCATGGGTCGACGAGGTCGCAAGAAGCATGCCCTCACGGCCGGCGTGAGCTCGGTGCTGCTGACGCTCTGTCTCGGCGCGTGTGCCGGCCCCCCGCCTTGCGACTGTGCGCCTCTCGCAGCCGCGGACGCGGCCAGTCCGACGCGGCCCCCGCCATCGGAGGGCGCGTCCGATCGCGGACGGGTCCACGAGGTCCGCCCGGGTGACACATTGCTGTGGATCGCGAAGGGATGGGGCGTCACGGCGCGGGAGATCGCTCGCCTCAACGACATCGAGAATCCGCATCACATCGTGGTCGGAGACCGCCTGAAGCTCCCTGCTGGAGCGCAGCGAATCTACCGCGTGCAGCCCGGCGACACCCTGAGCGCGATCGCTGCCCGTCATACCCTCCCGGTTTCTACAATCGTCGAGCGAAACCGTTTGCCCGATTCCGCGCTGCAGCCCGGTCAGGTCCTCAGGATGCCCGATGAGACGCCTCTTCCGGCCTCTCCTCTCGCACGAATCGATTCCGGCCCTTCTCCAAGCGGGGAGGCGAGCCTGCGTCGGATCCGCGCGGATGCCCTGCTGGGCGTGGCGGAGGAGCAGTACCGAGCGGCCCACTTCGAGCTCGCGCTCGAGCGTGCACGAGATGCGCTCTTGCTGCTGGAAGGGGACGAAGATCGGGAAGAACGCGAGAAGCGAGGCTCGGATCTCCGCCCCCGGATCCACTTCATCGAAGGCAGCGCACTGGCAGGGCTCGGACAGGACGAGGCGGCGCGGGAGGCCTTCGCGCGAGCACGATCCATCGATCCCGGCTTCGACCCGCCCTCCGAATGGCTCTCTCCGAGGATCCGGAGCCTCTACCGGCCCGAATCGGACGGCGCGTCCGACTAGAGGCCATCTCATGAGCCCCGACCGAACGAGGGGTTCCTTGGATGACCTCTAGCCCTGTCCCTTCCAGGGAAGTCGGCCCGCGAGATCGCGGAGACGTGCCTGCTCGGGCTCACTCTCTCCGTCCGAGACCAGGACGAGGAGATCGGGCCCACCCAGCTCGAGCGCTACCTGAAGACAAGCACCACAGGGCCACGTCAGACGGCCCGCCGTCCGAGGAGCGCGCAGGGCGAGCAGCTCGGGACGACCCGAGGCCCCCGCCACTACGCCGAAGAGGGCCGTGCGTTCGGCGCACATCGCGAGCCCCAGCGACACGTTCTCGATCAGGGCGCCCGGCACGATCGCATCAGTGTCGGTGACGACGGCCGCTCCCATCTTGAAGCCCGAATAGGGCGCATAGGCTCGCTCCAGAGCCTGCGACGCCATTCGCAAGGCTTCTTCGGCTCGCCCGTCCTCCAGATCCATCTCGATCCTCCGACTCGCTCCTGGAACGTTTCTCGAGAGTCATCGGCTCCCTCCTACCTCGACCCTGCCTCGACGGAGATCGTTCGAGCCGTGCCAGCGTCCTGTCCCGGAAGCTCGGCGTCGAGGCCACCCCGTCGTCCTCGTCGCACGACGCGCAATGAGATCGCCCGCATCTCGCTCGCTTGGGCGGGGCTGACGTCTACGGCTTCTCCGGCGCCTCGCAGATCTCGAGGCCGAGCCTGTCCATGAAGCCGAAGAGCTCACGGCAGACCGTCACCGAAGACGCATAGGCCAGACCCGCTCGGATCGCGCGCTCCATGCACTCCTCGACATCGACGGAAGCGGAGAAAGCGGAGTCGGAGAGGCCTCTGGAGCCGGCCGACGCCGCGAAGGAGCCGAGGCCTCCCCCCCGCACGGACGTCGCCCGATCGATCGGCGCATCGAAGCGACAGCCCGCTCTCCCGCCCTCACGTTCGCCCCCGCGCAGCGCACACTCGCCGAGAACGGCCTCGGAGTCCGCGAGCGCGACAGGTGCAGACGAAGACGAGAAGAGCAGAACGACTCCACCCACGAGAGCCAAGGGGCGACGGATCGAGCGGACGGCGGTGACCGGGTTCGAGATCGAGAGGAAGGGCATGGCATTCTCCGCAGCATCGGGGATCTCGGGCATCCATCGGGCGCTGATCGAAAATAGCATGTAGATCGTTCGCCCACCGACGCACGAGCGTGTGCACTGCGCGCGCCCGGGGAGGACGACCGCGCGCCCCGAACCCTCTCCCGGCGCGGCTGGCCTGGGGAGAGGCAGCTCGTCGCATCGGAGCGAGGTCGGCCGCCTCGAGAGCGACCGCGTCGACCCGAACTCGATCGCGCTCGCCTAGGATCGGAGCCAGGTGACGGGTCGGTGGACGGCCGCGCCGCCGTGCCGCGCTGGCTCCGCCTCGAGCTCCGCATCGAGCGCCACGAGAGCCGCCCTCGTAGCCCCGTCCGCGGGCAGGAAGGTCTCGATCCGGAGCTCCGAGAGCGTACTGTCGAGCGGATTGCCGAACTGGCTCGTCATCGAGAACATCCGGAGCCGCGCGCCCGCCCCGAGCTCCGGTATCCCTTCGATCTCGACCAGGGAGAAGGGGTCCGACGCCGGCCATGCCTCGCTCGGCTCGTGCGCCGAGAGCTCCGGATCCGACTCCAGCTGCGCGACCAGGGATTGCAGCCTCTCGTTCGTCCCGTCGAAGTCCAGATCACGCTTGAGATGGCTCAACATGTTCCGCGCGAAAGACGGCCAGTTCCGGATTCGGGGGCGCAGCCCCTCCGGGCTCAGACAGAGCTGAAGAATGTTCGGCGGGGCCTCCGCATCGAACGAGAGCGGCCGGTCCAGCATGCGGCCGAAGAAGGCGAGTCCGTTCTCGTTCGAGGCGTAGAGGCTCCACGCCCGATCGACGACGAACGCGAGGAAGGGCCGGTGGCTCTTCAGGATCTCTTCGAACGATTCCACGGCGAGGCGCAGACGATCTCCGTCGAGGGGCTCGGCCGTGAAGATCGGGGCGTAGCCGGCGGACTGCAGGAGGGCGTTGCGATCCGCGAGCGGGATCTCCAGCGCCTCGGCCAGATCGAGCACGGTCGTGCGACTCGGCTGGGAGCGGCCCCGCTCGAGAAAGCTGATATGGCGTTGGGAGTAGCCCGCTCGCAGCCCGAGCTCGAGCTGGGCCCTTCCCCGCTTCGTTCGCCAACGGCGCAGCTCCTCGCCGAACGTCTTACGCAGGGTCGTCAATCCTCCCCCCGTTCCTCCCCCCGTTGCCTGGACCCGCCGCATGCGGCCCGACGGCGGGTTGGCTCCGGGCTCGCGCGTAGAGATAGGCCGGCAAGGCACAGGAGAGCCCGATCGCCAGGTTGAGCAGCACGTAGATCCAGATTCGCGGCGTACGTGCGCTCGCCATGAAGATCCAGAAGACCAGCGAGGAGATCAACAGATCGGCGCTGAAGCCGCCGGCCGCCCCGTTCGCGAAGAGAGCGCGAACGAAGGCTCCGAGATCGAGCCCCTCCGCGCGGATCTGATCGGCGAAGAAGATCCAGGGCACGATCGCCCCGACCACGGCGAGCAGTAGATAGAGATTCTTCATCCTTTCCTCTCCATGCCTCTCCATGCGAGCGGCGGCGGGGCCTACCGGCGTGCGCAGCGTGCGCGCCAATGGCCCCAGCATGACCTCGGCCCGACCCGGCAGCAATGACCTCCGAGGTCATCGCCACGGATCGGGGGGACGGTCCCTGCAGCCGCGTATGGGAACACATCCGAGGGAGTCGGAAGGAGAGGGAGCGGGAGACACGAGACGAAGCCCCGCGAGCCCGAGACGAGGGACGTATCCCTGGTCCCGAACCCGCGAACGGCCTTGGCGTGGGTCTGGATGAAGAACCTCGGGAACGCTCTCGCGAACGGTCTCGAGGCTCGCGGATGGGTCGGGGTCGAGGTCGCGCCTCAGGCGCGTCTCCGACCCAGTCCCAGGCTGGCGAGCCCGAGCCCCATCAGGATCGCGCTCGAGGGCTCGGGGACGACGAGAAAATCGAGGCTCCCCGACCTCCCGCCGGCTCCGGCGCGAAACAGACTCGTCGTATCCGACGTCGCGTAGCTCAGGTTGAAGGGATCCCCTCCTGAGGCGAAGAACGCGACTGCGATGTCATCCGTGCCACCCGAGATCAGATTGGCCGTCCCCCCTTCGAGGCCGCCCCACCAGATCTGACGGAGCACGCCGAACTCGAAGAAGAGGCGGACCTCCGTATTCGAGGCATCGAAGACGTTCGAGCCGACCTGGGCCTGTGCCTGGGTCGGAGCGATCGACACCTGTCCCAGTGGAGGCGTCGTATCGTCGAACAGGAACGTGAAGGAGCCCGAGACCGAGCTCACGGGCGGTGGCTCGGAGCCGATGAAGCCGGAGCCGCTGAAGCTGCCGGTCACCTGGAATAACGTGGCAGAAGCCGAAGGCGCGAGCAGGAGCAGGAACGTAGACAGAGCTGTAGCCAGAATCGCATTTTTCATGACGACCCCCTTCCCTGCGGCCATTCTTTTCCAGACCGATTCTCTCGTCAAGCAAAAACGGGTTGACGCACCGGAACATAACGGCGTCTTCATCCGTTCGGGGTCGCGACGAGTCTCGTCGGATCGAGCTCATGAGAAGATCCGTTCGAGCGGAGTACGGGTCCGTGGCATTCGACCTCGGGACACGCATGCTCGAGAGCTCACTCGCTCCTGCGACCTCCGACTCGGACCCGATCGAGACGAATTGCCACGGATCCGTGCACCGGGCCTTCGACCGGACACGCGGCTCGAGCCGACGGAAGACCCACGGGATCGCGCGATCGACCTCGTCGAAGAGCCCCGACCGAGCGGACGAGGGATCCGCGCGATGGAATACGGTGTCCTGAGAGATTCGGGAGAGACCGGCCGAGAGGCGGGAGCGCTGGAGAAGAGCGCGTCGGGCTCCCGAGATGAGGATGCGACGGGCTCTCGGGACCGATGCGACGATGGCCCGAGGGATCAGGGGAGATTCGATCGATGAGCGCAGCCAGCAAGCGCCCGCAGCGGCCCGGATGGATCGAGGGGGCCCCGCGCCGTGCGCGCCTCTCCTTGCTCCTCGCGAGCCTGATCATCGGAGCTGGAGGCTGCCTGAGCACACCGGACCCCAGGGGTGCTCCCGCTACCCCGATCCTTCGTCCCACGGTCGAGCAGGCCGGTCGGGGCCGGCTCCATCTCCGTTGGCCCGTCGTCGGCCGACGCGACCGGGTTCGCGTCCATGCCGGCGCCACGCCCGAGACGATCGACCGATCGAAGGCGCTCCCGATCTCGGGGGCCGGAGACGACGGACTCTTCCTGCGAGCCTCTGCACGGAATCGATACGCCTTCTACGCCCTCACTCCCATGGACGGAGCCCGGTCGGACGACAGGCTCCCGTCGGTCGTCGCCGAGCGCCGCCTCCCGCTCGAGGGCCCCGACAACTTTCGGGACCTCGGCGGATACCGGACCCGGGACGGCGGACAGGTCCGCTGGAACCGGCTCTATCGGTCCGATGATCTCTCCGACCTGACCGATCGCGACGTCGATCTGCTCGCCTCGCTCGGCATCCGGGACGTCTTCGACCTCCGCTCCGAGGCCGAGCGCACCCGCGAGCCGGATCGGGCTCTCGACGGCGCGTCGATGCTCGAGCTCGGCATCGCGGTCGACGGGGTCGACCCGGTCGCACTGCGCCATCGGATTCGAACCGGTCGGCTCGAGCCGAAGGAGGTCGAGGCCACCATGACCACGGCCTATCGCAGCTTCGTCACCGATCACAGTGATCGCTGGGCCGCGATCCTCCGCAATCTCGTCGAGCCCGGCAGCCTGCCGACCGTGGTCCACTGCACGGCGGGCAAGGACCGGGCGGGCTTCGCCTCGGCCCTCGTCCTCCTCCTGCTGGGCGTGCCCGAGGAGACCGTCTTCGAGGATTATCTCGCGACCAATCGCTATCAGGCAGCACACCGACGCTGGCTGGAACGACTCGTCCCGCTCTACTCGCTCTTCCGAACGGATGCCGGAGATCTCGCACCGCTCCTCGACGCCCGTCGGAGCTATCTCCAGGCGTCTCTCGACGAGATCGAGCGGAGCTGGGGCAGCGTCGAGCGATATGCCGAGGAACGTCTGGCCTTCTCCCGCGCGGATCTCGCGCGATTGCGCTCGCTGCTCGTCGAATGATCACCGCATGCCGGACCGTCGACGCGCGGAGAGGGCCATCAGCGGAACGGCCACAGCGAGGGTGAGACCCAGCGCGGGCTCGGGCACGACCGTGTAGTCGCTCCACGCCGAGACCGCGTCGTCCTGGACGGCTCGGACCCGGACGCGGACGGGATCCTGGGTCTCGACGTCGATCGCCCAGCACGAGGGATCCGAGTAGGCCTGTGCGGGCATGACGAGCGGCTCGCCGACAGAGCCATACGGTGTGATCTCC
>CAYXLY010000148.1:0-10052 GCA_964466005.1 uncultured Spirochaetaceae bacterium
AGATTCTCCGGAGTGACTGGAGTTCAGACGTGTGCTCTTCCGATCTCAGGCCGACTCCTTGCGAGCGCGCTCGTGCGGTGCGCTGTCCGTCCCGAGGAAGAAGCTCGGATCGCCGGAGGTCGCGGCGGCCACCAGGGCCTCCCGATCCGCTTCTCGCTTGAGGACCGGCAGGCAATAATGATGGGGACGGAGCCCCCCCTCGAAGAGCGCATTGCGATTGAGCAGGAGGTGCTGGGGCGTGATCGTGGCCGCGACGCGCGGTGGGGACTCCGCCACGAAGGCGGCGGCCTCGGCCGTCGTGATGTGCTCGAACACGACCCGGAGTCCGGGATGACGGGTGATCAGGGGGGCCAGCGTCTGGTCGAGGAAGGCGCGCTCGCGATCGAAGACGTCGCATTCGGGCTCCGTCGACTCGCCATGCACGAGGAGCGGAAGATCCCACTGCTCCATGGCCTCGAGCACGCCACGGATTCCATCGAGGCCGTCCACGCCGGAATCGGAGTTCGTCGTCGCGCCTCTGGGATAGAGCTTGACGCCGACCACATGGGGAGACTTCGCAGCCTTCACGATCTCCTCGGGCGAGGTCGAGTCGGTCAGGTAGAGCGTCATCAAGGGCTCGAAATCGGAGCCGGGCGTCCGGGCGGCCAGGATCCGCTCCCGATAGGCATGCGCCGCTTCGACGCGCGTCACCGCCGGCTCCAGGTTCGGCATCACGATTGCGCGCCGGAAGATGCGCGCCGTATGCGGCAGGACGCGGGCGAGCATCTCGCCATCGCGCAGATGGAGATGCCAGTCGTCCGGGCGGGTGATCTCGAGCGTCTCCGACTCCATTCTCGCGCTCCCGCCTCCCTCGCCAGCCGTCGGACCTCGCCCGCCGTCGGACCCCGCCCCTCGCGAGCCCCGAGCCGCAGGACTACGGGCAGGATACCCGAAGGCCGCCGAGCGGCGAGCGGACCGGACGAGCCGAGCGGGAGGCCACCCGGAGGCAGCCTCATCCCTCGGCCGGATCCTTCTCGGGCTCCGCCTGTGGGCGCGGGCGGCTCCGGAGGAGGTCGACGAACTCCTCGGGGAGGCAGGGCCGCCCGAAGAGGTAGCCCTGTAGCTCGTCGCATCCCCGCTGCTGGAGAAAGAGGGCCTGATCACGGGTCTCGACGCCTTCGGCGACGACCTGGAGCCGCAATCCGTGAGCCATCGCGATGATGGCCGACGTGAGGGCGGCATCGTCTGCGTTCGACGTCAGGTCCGCCACGAAGGTGCGATCGATCTTGACGCGATCGATCGTGAATCGGCGCAGATAGGAGAGCGACGAGTAGCCCGTGCCGAAGTCGTCGAGCGCGAGGCCGATCCCCATCTGCTTGAAGCGGCGCAAGGTCTTCACCGTCAGCGTGTCGTCCTGCATGATGGTCGACTCGGTCAGCTCGAGCTCGATCTGGCTCGGCGGGACGTCCATCTCCTCGAGCGCATTGCGGACCATCTCGAGCATGCCGGGCTCCCTGATCTGATGTCCCGAGACGTTCACGCCGACCCGGATCGGCCGCAGCCCCTGCATGCGCCAGGCCCGGAGCTGCCTGCACGCCTCGCGAAAGACCCACTGACCGAGCGGAACGATCAGGCCCGTCTCCTCCGCGATCTCGATGAACTCGTCCGGCGGGACCGACCCCCGCTCTCCGTCCACCCAGCGGAGCAGTGCCTCGGCCGCCACCACCTCCTCGTGGACGGCGTCCAGGATCGGCTGGTAGTGGAGCGTGAGCTCTTCCCGCTCGATCGCGCCCCGCAAGCGCGCCTCGATCTCGATCCGACTGGAATGCGTCCGGTTCATCTCCTGCGAGTAGAACTCGTAGCGATTGCGGCCCCGGCCCTTGGCGAAGTACATGGCGGCGTCGGCATTCCGGAGCAGGCTCTCGGAGTCCCGGCCGTCTTCGGGATAGACCGAGATGCCGATCGAGATGCTCACGAAGACCTCTTTGCCCGCGAGCACGATCGGTTGCTCGAGCGTGCCGAGCAGACGCTCGGCGACGAGCGCAGCGTCGGCGGGTCTCCGGATCTCCGTCAGCAGCACGGTGAACTCGTCGCCTCCGAGCCTCGAGATCGCGTGCGGCCCCTCGTCTTCCTCGTCACCGCGGCCGAGGTGATCGCTGATCCGCACGGCCCGTGCGAAGCGGCTCGCGACCTCGGACAGGAGTCGATCCCCCACCTCGTGCCCCATGGTGTCGTTGATCTTCTTGAACCCGTCGAGGTCCATGAAGAGCAGCGCCATGCGCCGCTGGGAGCGCTCGGCCAACGAGACGCCGCCTGCCAGAAGCTGATGGAAGCGCTGCCGATTCGGAAGCCCCGTCAGGTCGTCGCGATAGGCCAGTCGGCGGATCTTCTCTTCGGCGAGCTTGCGCTCGACCGCCCTTCCCACCAGCTGACCGACGTGCTCGAGCATCTCGGCGCTGACCTCGTCGACCACCACCTCCCTCTCGGAGAAGAGCTCGAAGACGCCGTAGAGTCGGCGACCGATCAGGACCGGAACGGCGTGCGTGGACGTCAGGCCGCTCTCTCGCCATCCGCTCCCTCCCCCGGGCTCGTGCGCCGCAGGCAGCGCCGGGGCCGACCCGCCCTCCGACCGGAAGAGGATGCCTGACGGCACCAACGAGCTGCCGTCGGGACCACTCCGGGAGTGCAGGAACTGGCCGACCGTGAAGCCCATCGTCCGCGCGATGAGGGCGAGCGCAGCCTCCAGCCCTGCCTCGATCGACTCGGCCTCGTGGACGGTCGCCGAGACCTCGTGCACGAGCCGGACATGTCTCGATTGTCGATGATTCTCGCGCTCGATCGCGATCCGATCCGTGATGTCCCGCAGGACCAGGATCCGGCTCTGGAGCACGCCCGAGGAGTCGTGGAGCGCGCTCAGCTGCAGGTCGTAGGTCCGCGCCTCGCCGGGGATGCATCCCGTGCGCGGCGTGTAGACGCTGCGCCCGTCGATGGCGCCGCTGAATAGCTCCACGAGGTCGGGATGCTCGGCCAGGGCCTCCGTCAACGGTCGCGAGAGCTGCCCGGTCTTCTCGAGGCCGAGGATCTCGCGCGCCGATTGGTTGAAGTCGATCAGCCGGCCCCCCATGTCGACGATCAGCACGCCGTCGCTCATCGCCTCGATCACGTTGCCCGGCTGGACCCGGTCCGAGGACAGGAGTCCGAGACGCGGGAGGGCGAGGTAGAGGGAGCCGGCGAGCCCGAGCAGGACGAAGTTCGCCAGGATCGGGAAGCCGGTCGGCACGAATCCCGTCAGCCACATCAAGGGAAGCAGCGCGGGCACGGCCAGAGCGATCCGCACGCCATGCAGGGCCCGTCGATAGCCCGACCAGCTCCGGATCGGGAGCGCAGCCATCCGAAAGCTCGCGACCAGGAAGGCGAGACCCATCCAGATGGCGCCCGTCTCGTAGAGGCTCGACGCGTAGATCAGCGTGGGCGGTCCCCAGACGAAGAGCTCGACCCGAAAGGGAAGCGGTCTCGGGTTCCGGACCGCCTGACACGCCAGACGCAGCGTGAGTGCCGCGATCAGGGAGTAGAGCAGCGCTCGAAGGCGCATCGAGAGATCGGGCTCGAGATAGGCCGGAACCCCCATCAGATCCGAGAGGAAGAGCGCCTCGCAGCCCACGAGCAGCCCGAGATAGCTCCGGCTCGTGGGCGTCCCCCGTAGATGCCACGACGTGATCACGAGCAGGGTGAGCCCGACACTCGCGACGGCCGTGGCGAGATTCAAGATGTCGTCGTCGAGGCCCACTGCTGATCGATCCTCGGGGAGCGGACGCCTGCGTCCCCTGCTGGCCGCTCATCGAACCTCCCCGCAGCCGGCGCACACCGGGATTCTGCGAGGCACGCGCCTCGCTCGGTCGGGGTCCATGAGAGGGCCTCTTGACCTATCGACCACACGGGGCGGGAGTCCATCGGAGAGAACCCCGAGCAGCTCTCGCCGGAGTTCGCCCGAGGCCGGGGCTGGCTGGAGCGACGCTCAGCGCGCGCGGGCCGGAAACGAGACGGGCGACTCCGCCTGGATCGAGAAGCTCTGGGCCGCGCCGGAGCCCCATTGGTCGACGACGCCCACCTCGACCTCGAAGCGCCCCCGCTGCTCTGGATTGGGCCGCCAGCGAACGACTCCGCTTCGGGCATCCACGCTCATCCCCTCCGGACTCGTCAGGAGCCGATAGCGGAGCTCGGCGCCCGGCTCGGGGCTGCGCGCCTGTACGCGGTAGCTGAAGAGCCCGCCTTCGATCTCCCCATCCGGAAGGGAGACGATCTCCGGAGGCTCGCCTCGCGCCAGCACGATCGGGCGACTCGTGACGGAGCGCGAAGAGCCCTTCGCCGGACCGAGCGTCGCCCGCAGCTCGATCACGGATCCGGGAAGAAAGGGGGTCGTGTCGAGCTCTTCCTCCCGGCCGACGACCTCGCCGTCGACGAGCCACTCGATCTCCGGCTCGGGAAGTACACCCAGCCGGTCACTGGTCTCCACGACCGACGACAGCACGGTACCGGGCGTTCGCCCCCGCGAGTCATCGATCGCGACCCAGGAGATCTCGGCAGACGGCTGCTCCAGACGGAACGAGAGGACCTGCTCCGTGCGCTCTCCGCTCTCGTCGGTGGCGATCGCCACGAGCTCGATCGTCCGACCCGGATCGAGTCCGGTCGTGTCCAGCCGATCGCCCTCACCGAGGGATCGGCCCCGCCCGGTCCGCCAACGAAACTCCACGGGCAGGCCCCGACCGGCCGCATCGGTGGCCCGCGCCTGCGCCTCGACGAGGCGGCCCGGGGCAGGACGGGGGGGATCGATCCGCAGCGAGTCGAGGATCGGCCCCGATGTCGCGCGCGAATCCCCTCTCTCGGCGGCCGAGCCCGTCGTCTCACGGATCATCGAAGGCGGTGCATGCTCCCCCCCGTCTTCCGCGCCACACGCCGCCCAGGAGAGGGCGAGCAGCAGGCCGAGAGCGACTCCGCAGGCATGCCGGGAGGACGGCATCAGTAGCTCGCCGCCAGCAGGCGCGTCGCGACGACCTCGAGCCGCTTGCGATCGCCGGAGGGCGACTCTCCGACGACGTTGATCCGCCACTTCGTGTGGTTGTATCGCGTGCCGCCGAGCGTCATGTTGCAGCCCTCGGTGCATTGCCGCCCCTCGCCCGCATACCCGATCGGCGTCGCGGGCAGGGGGTCGGCATAGAAGATCGGCTGCTCACCAGCGGCGAAGTCGGCCGGATCCGAGATCGCTTGGGGTGTCGCCTGATTCGGGAAGTCCGCTGGATAGTCGGGGGCCTCGTCCCGCGCACCGACGTTTCGCACCACGCCCCGGGCCTGTGCGATGGCCGCCTCGGCGGCGTAGAAGGCCATGCGTTCCTGGTTCTGGAAGCCCGCCACGGTGCCGTCGCTCGCCGCCGTCTGCATCGTGCTGAGGGCCAGCCCCGAGACCGTGATCAGGAGCAGGATCGACAGCATGAGCGCCAGCCCCTCCTCCCGCTTCGCTCGAACCGGTCCTGTCGTGGATTCCATCAGATGCTCCCTGTCGCGCCGATGTTGCGAGGACGGACCGTCCCGACGAGCACGCGTCTGCGGAACCCGTCGTTGCCCCCGCCCGGCGGCGTCCGGTTCTCGAGGGCAACGAAGCTTCCTTCGTCGAAGAGGGAATCGGTTGCCCGCGTCCGAACGACCAGCGAGAAGCGCACCTCCTTGAGGGTGCTGTGGTCCAGGCCCGCCGGGTCGTACACGATCGCCCCGGTCTCTCCAGAGCCCGGCAGCTCGGCCGCGGTCGCGGTGCCGTCGTCGTTGCCATCGAAGAAGTAGGCGATCTGCAGATCGTCGATCCCGTTGGCCAGCAGGTCTCCGTTGCGTTCGAGGCGCCCGGTCGTGGAGCCCGGATCGACTCGGTAGTAGGCGGCCGGGACGATCACGATCTCTTCGGGCGCGTGCGTGGCGGCGTTGAAGGGCACGAGATCTCCGCTCACCATCGTTCCCGTGAGCACCGTCGCCGTGGCGGTCGCCACCGTCCCGCAGGCGGCGCCACGATCCGGATTCGCGAGATCCCCCAGGATGAAGCCGCCGCCCACCCGGAAATCCGCCTCGGGCGAGCCGTTCCCATCGTTGTCGTAGAACCAGCTCCCGTCGTCGTCCAGATCCGACGTCGAGGGGTCCAGCGTGAACGAGACGCTCCAGGGCGTGGCGTTGCCCACGGCCCAGCCCCCCGTCACCCGGGCGCCGAGGTCGCCCGAGCGCTCGTCGTCGGGGACGATCGGATCCGTCTCGGACAGGAAGAGCTCGTCGGGCCCGTTCGTCCGGTCGAGGCCACAGACACCGGCGGAATCCGGGACCATGAAGCCCGCCATGCGGATCTCGCGCTCGAGCAGCGAGCCGATGGCCCGGACGTTCTGCTGGACCTCGACGACCTCCTCCGTGACCACGGAGGTCTTCTGCTGCCGACTCATGCTCTCGAGTGTGGCGGAGACCACGATTCCCAGGATCACGACGGCGATGATCAGCTCGAGCAGGGTGAAGCCCTGCGCACGGCTCCGGACGACGCGCCTCATTCGTCCACCTCTCGCAGGCGCGCGCTGCTGAGCACGACCGATCGGTTCTGCCGCTTTCCGTCGCTCCACTGCGCTCGCACCTCGATCGACTTGAGCGTCGTCGCCGCCGGCGTCCCCGCATCGTCGGTGACCCGCTCGGACAACAGGTAGGTCTGATCCATCGCGGTCACCGGCGTGGGCGCGCTCCAGGCGCCACCCGAGTCGTTCAGATCCGCATCGCTCCAATCGAGTCGGTGCATCGCCTCGATGCGGTTGCGCGCGAGCGCGCTCGCGCTCGAGAGATGCTGTCCGCCGCTGCTCTCCGTGATGGCGCGCACCTGCAGGGCCGCCACTCCGAGCAGGCCGAAGGCGAGCACCACCATCGCGATCATCATCTCGACCAGGGTCACGCCGCCGCGGCGCCGCGCCTCTCGACGATCCCAGCGCGGACCGATCCGCAATGCCCTTCCGCTCGTTCGGCTCGTTCGGCTCGTTCGGCTCGTTCGGCTCATGAGGTCCACCCTCCCGACGACGGGTTCCACAGATGCACGCGCACGCCCCCGAGCGGCGAGAGCGTGACGGCGTAGTCCCGGCTCTCGGTCCAGAGATAGACGGTGCCGCCCCCCGATCCGGTCTGTCCGGCGTTGCACGACGCGTCGATCGCCACGGGGATGCCGTCCGGCCGGAACTGCACCCAGGTCACGGCCGTCGTTCCATTGGGCGCCCGGAAGCTGACCCCCGAGGCGGGGATCGACGTGACGCCGTCGTCGTCGGGAGCCTCCTCGCTGCTCGGGGCTGCATTGCTTCCCCAGCCCACGCCGACCTGGGCCTCGAAGGTGATCGTCTCCTCCCCGGCGTCGATCTCGCAGTTCTGATCGGCCGAGCCTGGCGGGCCGTCGTTCAGGATCAGGATCGGTACCAGATCGCCGTCGGCGTCCATGAGATCGTTGCCCGCGGTGTCGGTCCCGCCGTTCGCAGACAGGAAGACGACCTGGTTCGCACCGGTCCGGATCGCCTGGGCCCGAGCCACGGTGAAGGCGTCCGCGATCGAGCGGGCGGCGGCGCGACCCCGTGCGTGCTCCTGGAAACGACTGACGTTGGGCAGGGTGAGCGCAGCGAGGATGCCGATGATCGCCAGGGCGATCGCCACCTCGATCAGGGTGAAGCCCGAGCCCGCCCTCGCTCGTCGCGCTCTCGCAGCCTCGATCATCCCCATCCTCCTCGCATCGGCTCTCGGTCCCCCGTCTCCGCGTCTGGAACGCAAGCGGGATGCCATGGGCGTTCTTTTCGGCAAACGACTGGATTGATTGAGCATTCTCGGAGCACCGTCCGCGCCTCGGTCCCGACTCTGCAGTGCAGGATCCTGCGGACCCCGCAATCGACTTCGGGGCTTGTTGCATCGCTGGCAACGCTGGGCTAATCGGACGAAGACCACCGACGGTGGAGGGTGTGCCCTCTCGTGGGCGTCCAGGGTGTGGACGCGGGCGGGAGGGCGGGGATGGAGCGTCCAGGCGCGCCATCCTGCGGGAAGCCGGTGAGAATCCGGCGCGAGCCCGTCGCTGTAACCGGGGACGATCTGCGCATCGTGCCACTGGTCCGAAGAGACGTCGCGTAGCCCCTCGAGCGGATCGATCCATGAATGGATCCGGATCGAGGACAGGGGCTTCGGGACTGGACTGGGAAGGCGCGCAGAATCGGCTGATCCGGGAGCCAGAAGACCGGCCCTCCAGCGGCGCTACGTCTCTCGGGAGCAGAGAGCGTAGGGCTCGACGGACGTCCAGTGCCCGCAGGCCTCTTCAACCGACGCATTCTCGTGTCGGGCGGAGAAAGAGAGCCTGCGAGCCGCTGGCTCGGGCATGCCGCCCGGGTCCGGCAGGACGACTCCGTCCCTCCCCACGCGACTCGGCTTGATCCTTCCGCGAGACGGCGTCGAATGCCGTCCTCGCCGGCCGGGCTCCGCCCGGCCATGGAGCGCCCGGTTCCGGCGCTCGGGAGGAATCCGAATGTTCCGATCCAGAGTCCGAGTCCTTCGATCCAGAGCGACTGCCGACTATGGCCCGCTGGGGCCATCCTCCGGCCTCCGGCACCCCGTCCGCCGGCCCCGGATCTCCTCGAGAACGCGACTGGGCTGGACCGCCCTCCTCTCGCTGGCTCTCGCCCACCCCCTCCTCGCTCCGCCCGTCCACGCCCTCCTCGTCGACTTCGAGGACCTGGGTCTCGCCGCGGAATCGTTCCTCGACCCGCCGAGCGCGCCCGGTGGATTCTCGAGCGGAGGCGTCTTCTTCGAGAACGATGGATCGTTCGTGGGGTTCTCGGCCTCGACGACGACCGACACGAGCACGCCGGGATTCACGAACCAGTACAGCAACATCACGGGCTCCGGCGCCGCGGGCTCCCGGACCTTCGGCGTCGCCTTCTCGGACGCCACCCTCGTCCTGCCGCGTCCCACGGTCGTCGCCGGCGCCGAGTTCACGAACACCACCTTCGCCGCCCTCTCGATGCGCGACGGGGACGCCTTCGCGAAGCAGTTCGGGGGGCCCACCGGGACGGATCCCGACTTCTTCCGGCTGATCGTCGAAGGCCTGGACGGATCGGGCCTCTCGACCGGGACGGTCGAGCTGTCGCTGGCCGACTTCACCTTCGAAGACGACTCGCTCGACTTCATCCTCGAGGAGTGGGTCTTTCTCGATCTCTCGGGACTCGGCGTCGTCCGGGAGCTCCGCCTCGGTTGGGAGTCGAGCGACGTCGGCCCCTTCGGAATCAACACCCCGACCTATGTGGCGATCGACAACCTCGTGATCGTGCCCGAGCCGGCCGGGGCTCTCCTGATCGGCTTCGGGCTCGCGCTGCTCTCGCTGCGTCTCGAGCCGACGAGCGCGATCGGGCGCGTACGCGCCGAGGAGGCGAGCGCAGCTCGGTCTCTCGGGAGGCACCGGGAGTCATGATCCCCCCTCATCGCTCTTCGCGTGGACGCCGCCCTTCGATGGGCGCCATTCTGGCCGGGGGTCTGCTGCTGAGCTCCCTCTCCCAGGCCGGTCCTTTCGACGATCCCGGCCACGAGATCCTCGCCATGGCCGCCTGGGCGACCTCCGTCGAGGCCTTCGAGCCGGGACCGATGGACATCGCCGCTCCGGAGCTCGGCGTCGCGAGCTTCGGGCTCCCCGAGGCCGCGCTGGGCCCCGCGACGGCAGACGGCTTCGACGTGGTCTCCCTGGGCGACGGAGGCTTCATCACGCTCGCCTTCGAAGAGGGCATCGGAAACGGGACAGGCGACGACCTCGCCGTGTTCGAGAACGGCTTCTACTCGCTCGGAGCCCTCTTCGCCGAGCTCGCCTTCGTCGAGGTCTCGAGCAACGGAGTCGACTTCGCCCGCTTCGAGGCCACCAGCCTGCACCAGACGCCGATCGGAGAGGGCGGGACCCTCGATCCCAGCGACGTCGACAATCTCGCAGGCGACCAGCCCCTGGGCATCGGGACCGGCTTCGATCTGCCCACTCCGGGCTTCACTGACGCTGAGGAGGA
>CAYXLY010000149.1:0-9995 GCA_964466005.1 uncultured Spirochaetaceae bacterium
GTCGCCTCGAGCGGGGGCCAGGTGCGCGTCGCGATCGATGCGCCGGCGGATGTGGGGATCTTTCGGGAGGAGATCTTCGAGAGGGTGGCCACGGCGAACGTCGAGGCCGCGTCGATCACCGAACACGTGGCTTCGCGTGTCGGCCCCGCTCGGGGCCCTCTATCGCGAGCGCCGAGAGGAAATGAGCATGAGTAGTCTGATTCGCTTCGAGAGTCGACGGGTGGGCCCGATCGAGGTGCTCGCCGAGGACGTTCTGACCTTCGAGCCCTTGCCGGGCTTTCCGAATCGCACGCGATTCGTGCTGATGGAGCATGCCGATGCATCGGAGATGGCCTGGCTCGTGAGCCTGGACGATCCCGATCTCGCGTTCGTGGTCGCCAATCCCTGGACCTTCTTTCCGAGCTACGACCCGCCCGTATCGAAGGCGCATCTCAGCGGGCTCGGAATCGAGAAGAGGGAGGAGGTGGAGATCCTCTGCCTGGTGACGCTCGACGGGAAGTCGATCCACCTGAATCTGGTGGCGCCTCTGCTCATCAACGCGTCGACGCGAAGAGCCCTGCAGGTCGTGAGCGACGACCGTCGCTACACCACGCGGGCGCCGATCCCGGCGCTGAAGTCGGAGCGGGCCGAGGGCGGCTCGACGAGCCGATCGGAGTCGGGCGGCAAGACCCTCCCCTCCTCGCCCTGAACGGGTCCCCGATCGGACCCCTGATCCGGAGAGTGAGTGTGCCGGGACACGAGGCTGCCCAGCCCGATCTCAGGGAGGGGGCAGGGGCTGGGATCGGGTACCCGTGTCTCTCGGGCGGAGCTCTTCGCCGAGGTCCTCGGGAATCGGAGGAAGACCGTCCAGGAGCCGGTCGAGCGCTCGACGGTCGCCGTCCGGGCTTCGGGACGGGGCGGAGGCCTCCCTTCGAAGCAGCACGATCTCGACCCGACGATTCCGGGCCCGGCCCGCGGCGGAGTCGTTCTCGGCCAGAGGCCGGAACTCGGCGTGGCCGGTCGCGGCGAAGCGTGCGGGATCCAGGCCGTGAGTCGTGATGAAGTAGCGGGCGACGGCCGAGGCCCGCGCCGTGGAGAGCTCCCAGTTCGAGGGATAGAGACCGCTTCGGACGGGTCGGTCGTCGGTATGCCCTTCGATCCGGAGCGGCGCCTCACTCGCTTCCAGGATCGGTGCCAGCGTGTCCAGCAGGGATCGACGATCTTCCGCGATCTCCGCGTCTCCGCTCGGGAAGAACTGGGTGGCCGCCAAGGACAGGACGAGGCCGCGTTCGTCTTCGTGGAGTCGGGCGCCGAGCGCGTCGCCGCGGCGCTGACGCTCTGTCGCGAGAGCCTCTCGCAGCCGCTCGTGGAGAGAGGGGACGGGCTCGACGCCGGAGGAAGGCGTGTCGGCGCCCGAGTCCCGCGCCGCGGTCCGGATCGGCGTCACGGAGTCGGCGTCGAAGAGAAAGGCCGACTCGAGACCCTGGCTCAGGGTTCTGCGGCGATCGGCGTCGACCCGCGCGCTCGCGTACAGCACCACGAAGAGCGCCAGCAGGAGCGTGACGAAGTCGGCATACGAGAGGAGCCAGCGATCCCTTCCGTTCTGATTCGGCGGCTGCGGTGCGCGAGCGCTGAAGGAGCGCATCAGTACGCTCCGCCTTCCGGCAGGTGCGCGGCGAGGGCGAGCTCGATCGCCCGAGGTGCGACGCCCGCCTGCAGGGCGAGCGTGCCCTCGATGATCATCGCGTCCTCGATCGCGTTCGTGCGGGCCCGTTGCCTGATCTTGGCGGCCACGGGAAGCAGCAGCAGGTTGGCGCTCGCGACGCCGTAGACGGTGGCGATGAAGGCGAGGGCGATTCCGGTGCCCAGGGCGTCGGGGTCGGAGAGGGACTCCATGGCCCGGATCAGACCGAGCACCGCACCGAGAATGCCCATCGTGGGCGCATAGCCGCCCGCGGTCTCATAGACCTCGGCGGCGGCGAGCGTCCTGTGCTGACGTCCCCTCGCGTCCGAGTGGAGGAGCTCGCGAAGCTGCTTCTCGTCGCAGCCATCGACAGCATGCCGAAGGGCTCGTCGAAGGAAGGGCGAGGGCAGCTGGCGCGGAGTCTCTTCGAGGGAGACGAGGCCGTCCTTGCGAGCCACGAGGGCCAGATCGCGAAAGAGTCGGGGGAGGATTCCGCTCCGGTCCGGCTCGGGCTGGAACACCGAGCGGAGCTCCCGTCCGGCACTCCGCACGTCCGCGGGCGACGAGGAGAGCAGGGTCGCCCCGAGCGTACCGAGGAAGACGATGAGGGCAGCCGGCGCCTGGGCGAGCGAGGCGGGATTCCCGCCTTCGAGGAGCTGGGTCCCGACCAGGGCGCCGACGCCGATCACGAGTCCGAGCAGGCTGAAGCGATCCATCGAGGCTCCCCGTTCAGCCGCGACCCGGCTCGAGATCGTGGAGCATCGAGAGACCCAGAGTGCGCTGTCGCCACTGGGCGATCCGATCGACCAGCTCTTCCGGGCCCTCCGACACCCTCAGTCGCTCGCCCGTGGCGAGAACGAGCAGGGTGTCGTGCGTCGCCTCGACGTAGAGGATCTGATCATCATTCAGGAGCATCCGCTCCCCGTCCAATCGGGTGACCCAGATCATGGCTTCAGATCGACTCCAGTCCCCAGACGAAGAGGGGGAGGGGAAGAGCGGGCTCGAGCGTGTCCGGGTCGCCGAGAGACGCTCGTCGCGCGTGTTCCGAGCTCGTGCTCCGGTCCGAGCCGGCCACTCGGGGAGAGAAGGCTCCAGCCGGTCCGAAGAGGAGCTCGAGCAGCTCGCTCTGGGCTATGCGTCCCCTCTCGGGTCGCATCGGCCAGTGGAAGCAGGGTGCGGCGGTGTCGCGCTGCTCGCCCTCGACGAGCCCGTTCAGGGCCTCGGCGCCTCGGACTCGAGAGAGGTCCGCGCGCAGGGCGTCGAGCGAAGCGAGTCGGATCCAGGCGAGGGGACGTGGGATGCGGCGCGCACCGGCCTGCCGAAGGCACCAGACGGTCTGCGATCGGATCGGGGGCGCCAGCAGGCAGAGCCGTGCACCCGGACCACGCTCGCCGAGGAGGGCTCGGGCACATCGGATGACGCCCTCGGTCTCTCCTCCCCAATCGTGGATCACCTCCTGCAGGTCGTCCCCCCGGCCGCGCATCGCGAAGGCGACGACGCGGTCGCCGCGGTGGGCCACGCGGATCTCGAGATCGGGGAGGTCGCCCAGGCATCGCAGATCGACCTCCGTCAGCGAGGTCCCCACCGCCCGCCGGGAGCGCAGTCGGGCGATCGCGGCCAGGTCCCGGGGCCGCGCCGGGCGGACGGCGGTCGAGGAAGCCGGTGCCCCCGATCCGGAAAGGTCGGGCGGATCGGAGTGCCATCGTTCCAGGGCACGCTCGAGGGTCGCGTCGTCGAGGACGAGAAGCGCCTCGCTGCCGCCCGGCTCGAAGCCCTCTCGCGCGTAGAGCGCGTCGGCCTCGCTCCAGAGGAGCACGAGTCCGCACTCCGCCGACTGCCTGGCATGCTCGACGGCGGCCCGCACGACCCGGCGGGCATGCCCCCGCCCGCGGGCTGCCGGATCACTGAAGACGAGGGAGAGCAGGGCCGTCCGGAGTCGGGCCCCGCGAAGGGGGAACGCTCTCGGCCAGAGGACGCAATGCGCCAAGGGCCTCTCCTGCTGGAAGAGCGTGAAGTGCCGGGCGTCGCGCATCGGGTCGAGGACGAGGGGATACTCGCGTTCGAGACGTCCCGGGCGGTCGGCTCGGAGGCCGTCCGTCAGCCAGTCCAGAACGGCGCGCCGCTGGGAGTCCGAGCGAAAGCCCCTCTGCAGACGCAGGCTCGTCTGCGTCTCCCGCCCGCGGCTCTCTCCGGCGATCCCGACGAGACCGGCGTCGGATCGACTCCCGCCGCGCGAGTCCGAGGAGTCCGAGGTGAAGGGAGCAGGAAGTTCCGAGGCCATCGCGTTCTGCTTCTCCCTTTGACGAAGTCCCTTGGACGAAGGGCCCCGTGACGAGGCGCTTGCGAATCGTGTGCGAGGGCCAGCGGATCCGATCGACTCCGAGCCGTCGCGCGGGATCCGCGATCCGGACGACCGACCGGGATCGCGCCGAGCGGAGGACGCGTCGGACGGACGACGCCGGGCGAGTCGCGAGCGGCGCCCTGCAGGACATAGCAAGATCGATACCGCGAACGAGGCGTCTCCCGCCCGACCCGGACGCGGATCCCGAGATGGCGGGGCTTCAGGATGAAAGGCTCGAAATGCCGCATTTCGTCGTGAAACGTTCCGTTCCGAACGGACCGCGAGCTCGCCCCCGCGACCGGCGGGTCGACGGACGAAGACTTGGAAGAGGAGTTGCCAGCCGGAGAAGCCGAGCTGCCTGTCGCCGAAGCCCCCCGGTCTCTGGCACTCCCATTGCACTGCTCCTCGACGTCGCGTGCGAGACCCCGGGTCCCGGCGCGTCGCGATGCCGGGCGAGTCGAACCCAGTCCCAGGATGGAGGGGGCGAGGTCACCGGGATCGAACCGGTCTTCTCTCGAAGGGAGAGGCGTCCGGATCAACGAAGAGGAGTCGGCTCGCCATGGACGGCGAGTCGAGACGCTCATGGAGGAATGGAAAGACAATGGGACTTCGAGTCAATACGAATGTCGCTTCGATCAACGCCCAGCGGAATCTGGCGGGCACCACTCAGGGACTGCAGCAGTCGTTGCAGCGTCTCTCCTCGGGTCTGCGCATCACGCGCGCCGCGGATGATGCTGCGGGTCTCGCGATCTCGGAGGCGTTCCGAGCGGATATCCGCAGTCTCGGACAGGCACAGCGCAACGCGAACGACGGCATCTCGCTCCTGCAGGTGGCCGAGGGGGCGCTGGACGAGACGAGTGGCCTCCTGATCCGACAGCGGGAGCTGGCCATCCAGGCGGCCAACGGCTCGCTCGGTGCCGCCGAACGGGACACCATCAACAACGAGTTCCAGGACCTGTCCGCCGAGATCAGCCGGATCGCGGCCGTGACGAACTTCAATGGAACCCAGGTGCTGAACACCGCCGGCACGGTCACCTTCCAGGTGGGTGTCGACAACACGACGAACGACCAGATCAGCGTCTCCACCGTCGACGCGACGGCCGGTACGCTCGGCGTCTCCGGGCAGGCCGTGTCCAGCGTCTCCGGGGCTCAGGCCGCGCTGGGGGCCATCGACAGCGCGATCGCGACGGTCGCGTCGCTGCGTGCGTCCTTCGGTACCGCGCAGAACCGGCTCGAGTCGACCATCCGGTCGATCGCGATCTCGGTCGAGAACACCTCGGCCGCCGAGTCCCGGATCCGGGACGTGGACTTCGCGAACGAGACGGCGGCGCTGACCCGGAACCAGGTGCTCCAGCAGGCCGGCATCTCCGTGCTCGCGCAGGCGAACGTCTCGTCGCAGAGCGCGCTGTCGCTGCTCGGCTAGGTCGGGACAGCCTCGCCGCCTCGGACTCTCCGAGGCGGTGAGGGCGGCTCGGACAGGGCTCCGGGGTGGATGCTTCCGCCCCGGAGCCGATCGTCCGGAAGAGGACATCAAGCCGGGGCGTCTGCGCGCCGAGAGACCCATCCGGCTGCGTGGGAGCCGAAGACCCGCTGGAGGCGAGGAAACGTTTGGGCGCTCGATATCGTGAGATGGAGATTCGGACGGCGACGCCGGAGATGGTGATCGTCAAGCTCTACGAAGGCGCGCTTCGCTTCATCCGCAATGCCCGGGGCCATCAGGAGGCCGGCCAGATCGCAGCCCGCGCCACGGCGATCAGTCGGGCGCTCGCGATCGTGAACGAGCTCCAGCACAGCCTCAATCTCCAGGACGGCGGCGAGGTCGCTCGCAACCTCGACGCGCTCTATTTCTACGTGACCGATCGCCTCCTGGATGCGAACGTGCGCGGCTCGATCGGATCCCTGGACGAGGCGTCCAGCATCCTGACCACGCTCAACGAGGCGTGGGTCGAGATCGCACGACGGCCGCGAGGCGTCGAGGACTCGGCCGCGGGTCAGGCGGCCCTGGAGGCCGCGAGCCTGCGAGCGCGCGCGAGCGTCGAATGATCCGCCGGAGGGGCCGCGGGCGCTGCACTCTGCAAGTCCGTGTTCCAATCTGAAATCCGCAGCGTGCCTTCCGCCCCTGTCGTCCAAGCGAGGCGGCAGACGACGCGCATCGCGTTGGCATCCAGCTTGCTAACTCCTGCCTCGTGGCATGGACGAAAGCGCGGCCCGCGCTCGAGGGCAGACAGTCGAAGGCAAGCGGCGAATCGCCGCTCAAGATTCTCGTCACCGGCGGCACCGGCTCCTTCGGGCAGGCCTTCGTGCGTCGCGTCCTCGACAGCGGGGAGCCCTGCACGATCCGGGTCTACAGTCGGGACGAGCTCAAGCAATACGAGATGGCCCAGGCCTTCGATCAGGATCCGCGCCTGCGGTTCTTCATCGGGGACGTACGGGACCGCGATCGGCTCGAGCGCGCGATGCACGGGATCGACCTCGTCGTCCACGCCGCCGCGCTGAAGCACGTTCCCGTCTGCGAGTTCAACCCCGCCGAGGCCATCAAGACGAACATCGAGGGCTCGCAGAACGTGGTCGACGCGGCCATCGATGCCGGAGTGCGTCGGACGATCGCGTTGTCGACGGACAAGGCCGTCAATCCCGTGAATCTCTACGGCGCGACGAAGCTCTGTGCCGAGAAGATCTTCGTGCACGGCAACGTCTACGCCGGCGCCCGGGACATCCGCTTCTCCTGCGTGCGCTACGGAAACGTGATGGGCAGCCGCGGCAGCGTGATCCCGCTCTTCCGCCGACAGGCGAGGTCCGGCTCGCTCACGATCACCGATCGGAGGATGACCCGTTTCTGGCTCTCTCTGGAGCAGGCGGTCGACCTCGTACTTCACTCCGTGGGCGAGATGCAGGGGGGTGAGATCTTCGTCCCGAAGATCCCGAGCATGCGGATCGTCGACCTCGCCCGGGCGATCGCCCCGACCGCCAAGATCGCGGAGGTCGGTCGGCGTCCGGGTGAGAAGCTCCACGAGGTGCTGCTCACGGCCGAAGAGTCGCGCAACGCCCAGGACCGCGGACGCCATTTCGTGGTCCTGCCCGACGGCGGCAGCGAGCCCGCGGCCCGCGGCGCGAGGTCCGGCCTCCCGGATGGGTACGTCTACTCGAGCGACACGAATACCGAGTGGATGTCGGTGGAGGCCTTGCGATCGACCGTCGCTTCGCTGGAAGGCATCCGGTCCGAGGACCCGGTCCCGGAGGCCGGCCTCGGGGAGCCGATGCAGGCGGTGAGCCCGGGACCGTGATCCCCTACTGCCAGCATCAGATCCACGAAGCCGATCGGCAGGCGGTCGCTGGTGTGCTGGGATCGTCGCGCCTCACCCAGGGGCCGGCCGTCCCCCGATTCGAGGCCGCCCTCGCGAGCACGACGGGATGTCGACGGGCCGTGGCCGTGTCGAGCGGGACCTCGGCGCTGCAGATCGCCTTGCAGACGCTCGGCGCAGGTCCGGGAGACGAGGTGCTCGTCCCCTCCCTGAGCTTCCTGGCGACCGCGAACGCAGTCTTGCTGGTCGGCGCGACGCCGATCTTCGTGGACGTGCGCCCGGAGACGCTTTCGGTCGATCCCGAGGATCTCGAGCGAAAGGTCTCGCCCCGAACGGCCGGCGCCATCCTCGTGCACTACGCGGGGCATCCGGCCGAGACGGATCGATGTCGGGCGGCGCTCGGTCCCGAGCGTTTTCTCATCGAGGATGCTTGTCACGCCCTCGGAGCCGAGGATCGGGGACGGCCGGTCGGCTCTCTGGGCGAGGCGGGCTGCTTCTCCTTCCATCCGGCGAAGCACATCACGACGGGAGAGGGCGGAGCCGTCACGACCCGATGCGAGGGGCTCGCGGACCGCTGCGTGCGCGCTCGGGAGCACGGCATCGAGCGTGAGTCCGATCACTGGACCGGTCTCGGCCTTCCCGAGGCACTGGAGGCCGAGCAGAGAGGAGGCTGGGTCTACGAGATGCAGGGGCTCTCCGGGAACCATCGGCTCTCCGACCTCGGCGCCGCCCTCGGACACAGTCAGCTCGAGCGCCTCGACACGATCCTGGCAGAGCGCAGACGGCTCGCCGCGGTCTACGACGCGCTTCTCGAGAAGCACGAGGGGGTCGCCCGGCTCCGCGAGCGGCCGGAGACCCGTTCGGCCTGGCATCTCTATCCCATCCGCCTCGCCGTGGAGCGGATCGAGGGGGGGCGGGCTGCCGTGCACCGGGCCCTCCACGCGGCCGGAGTCGGCGTCCAGGTGCACTACATCCCCATCCACCTCCAACCCTTCTACCGGAAGCGGCTCGGCACGCGCTACGGCGATCTTCCGAAGACCGAGGACGCCTACCTCCGCCTCCTCTCGCTGCCGCTCTTTCCGGGGCTCGCCGCCTCTGCGCAGGCTCGCGTCGCGGAGGTCCTGCTCGCGACTCTCGAGGACCTGTCGAGATGAGCGCTCTTCGTCTCTATACCGCCTTCCACGCCAATCTGGATTTCTCGGCACTGCCGGAAGAGGACAGGGCGGTCGTCATCAGCCGCTGCTACTGGCCGCTGCTCAGCCTGGCCGAGGCGCATGGCGTCCGGCTCGGGATCGAGATGAGTGCACGAACGCTGCTCGCTCTGAAGGAGGAGGACCCGGAGTGGGTGAAGGGGCTGCGGGGACTCGCGGAGCGGGGGCTGGTGGAGCCGATCGCGTCGGGCTGGGCCCAGGTGGTCGGGCCCTTGACGCCGGTCGAGGTGAATCGCGCCAACCTCGAGCTCGGCAACGAGATCTACCACGACGTGCTGGGGTTCGTCCCGGAGACCTTCTTCGTGCCCGAGCAGACCTTCGCGGACGGTCTGACGCCGCTCTTCGAGGAGGCTGGCGCCCGCTCCCTGGTGATGGAGTGGAATAATCCCGCGGCCAGCCAGCCGGCACTGCGCCCGTTGCGATGCCAGCCGGCGCGGCTGCGCAGCCCGTCGGGAAAGGGGCCGCGCGTCCTCTGGAACGACTCGATCGTGTTCCAGAAGGTCCAACGGGTTGCACAGGGCTCGACGCCGGCGAGCGATCTCGAGTCCCTGATGGACCGACTCTCCGCGAGGCCCGGCGCCGAGGCGCTCTGCCTCTACGGGGGCGACGTCGAGATCTTCGACTACAGGCCCTCCCGCCCCATCCCGGAGCTCTCCGGCGGCGAGGGAGAGATGGACCGCCTGATCTCGCTCTTGCGGCGTTTCGCGGGCGATCCGCGCTTCGAGATGGTCCTGCCTCGCGAGGTGACGGCGGATCTCGATCTCCTTCCGGAGGTGTCTCTGGCCAGCGCGACGGATCCGATCCCCTGCAAGAAGCAGCCGCGCTACAACCCGACGAGATGGGTCGTGTCCGGGCGCAATGGCTTCGGGATGAACACGCGCTGTCACGGCCTGCTGCGCAGCGAGGCGGCTGCTCGCCGACTCGTGCCGTCGTCCTGCGGTCGAGAGGAGTCGCGGGCGCTCGTCGACCTCTGGCGAAGCGACTTCCGAACCCGGGCGACGGAGGAGAAGATCGTCGAGTTCGAGACCGGCATCGGGGTCGCGATGGAGCGCAGCCGGAGGAGCCTCGAGCGAGCGACGCCCCGTCTCGAGGAGGGCGAGGATCTCCTGATCGTGAACCCGGGAGACTCCGACTGGGAGGGCATGCCCGTCGAGATTCCGTTGAAGCTTCCGACGGGTCGCTATCCGCATTTCGCGTTGCGGTCGCGGCGCGGCGAGCCGCTCGGGGTCGACGCCCAGCAGGTGGAGGTCCGGGGTCGTCATCGCGATGGCAGCGTGCGCGACGCGGTCCTCGTGCTCGAGCCCCGTATTCCGGCGGGCGAAGTCGCGGCCTTCCAGCTCGTGGCCGCCCGGGCAGACGAGGCCGGCGCGGACACGATCTGGACGAGTGAGGGGCAGGCCGAGACCGGGTCGGTCCGAGCCAGCCTCTTGCGGCATCGCGGCGCCGCCCTCTCCGAGCTCGCCTTCCCCCGGATTTCG
>CAYXLY010000150.1:0-9975 GCA_964466005.1 uncultured Spirochaetaceae bacterium
CCTCCTCGGAGTCGTTCATCCGGCTGCGCCTGCTCGGAACCCGTCTCGACGAGCAGGAGCTCCGCCTGCTCGCCGGCCGCGCCTACTCCGCCGGCATCAACCGCCTCGTCTATCACGGCGTGCCCTACCCGTACCGGCGGGCCGACGGCCGGGTCTGGTTCCCCTTCAGCGGCGGCTTCGGCCGCATCCTCGCCGGGCCCCTGCCGATGTCCTTCCACGTCGACGAGGCGCAGCTCGCTCGATTGCCGGAGTTCAATCGGCTGCTGGCCCGGCTCTCCGTCGCCATGAGCCACGGCGAGCCCGTCGCCGACGTCGCCTGGCTGCACGCCGACCCCTCGTATCCGGACACCGCGAGCCTCGACCTGGGCCGCGTGGATGCGCGGGTCGGCGAGTCGGATGCGACTCGTGCGCTGCGGGCGCGCGGGCTGGTGCACGATCGCATCAGCCGAAGGATGCTCGACTCGGCCCGGCTGATCGGGGACCGCCGCGAAGCCGACGGGATCGCTGCCGGAGGAATGGATGCCTCCATCGGGCAGAAGCTCGGCGTCCAGATCGGCGCCCGGAGCTACCGGGCTCTGCTACTCGATCCGCTGGCAGTGGCCGAGCCCGTCCTGGTGACGCGCCTCGCCGAGCTGGCCGAGGCGGGCATCCCGATCCTGACTCTCGGCGCCCTGCCCGAGCGGGCCCCGGGCCTGCGCGACGCCATCGGGCGAGACGCTCGGGTGCGGTCCACCAGCCGACGCCTCGCGAGCCGAGCCCATCCCGCCTCGGACGCGGCCGCCCTCGAGACGCTGCTGGCCCGGTACGTTCCGGCTGATCTCGTCGAGCCCATGCCGGATGGACGACTCGCCGTGTCCCTCGAGCGCCGCCGGAGTCGCGAGGGAGAGATCCTGCTCGTGGTCAACGAGTCGTGGCAGGCGACCCGCGACCGGTTGCGATTCTCGAGGGCCGGCGGCGAGCTGGTGGCGTGGGATCCGGCCACGGGCCGCCATGAGACGCTGCGAGCCGAGATCGCGGCGGGCGACACCCTCGTCCTCGAGCTGGGACCGGCGGAATGCCGCATCCTGACCCTGGAGGCCCCCGGCGAATCGCCTCGCTGATCGGGAGGAGAAGCTCTCCGCGCACGGCGCCAGCCACACGCGGCTCGCGATCAGGGATCTCGCGACGATTCTCGCGTGCTTCCGCGCGGCCGACCTGAAGAGGGCGACGGAGCCTCGTCGCAATCGCCGGCGGGCTTGTCGTCGCCATGCGTTGGCGTTACCGGTATGGAGAAGAAGGTCCTCGAACGGTCGCCGAGCATGCAGCCCTGTGCCTGCTCTGGCGGCTCTGGCGGCGATCTTCACCCCCGGCCAGCCGCGGAGGCCCCTCTGCCTCACGGCCGTCGATCACGCAGGAGAGAACCCATGACCGCCCCCGCAAGCCCGCTCGACGATCTCGACCACGATGCCTTCGAGGCGAAGCAGCTCTCCGGCATCCGGGAGTGGGTAGCGACCCACCTCGATGGAGAGGTCGAGGAGATCGTCCGGCTCGAGCGCTGGCGGCCGCAGTGGAAGGTCACATACGAGACCGGCGACGGGAGCCATGCCGTCCTGTTCCGCGGCAATCGCCCGATCGCCGGGGAGCACGACCTGCGCTTCGAGATGGAGGTCATGCAGGTCCTCGAGGCCAACGGGATCCAGGTGCCGCATATCCATGGCTGGGTCGACTTTCCCAAGGCCTTCGTGATGGACTGGGTCGAGACGGACGATCGCGCGCCGGGCATGGTGCACACGGCGATCGAGAGCCCCGACACGCTGAGCGAGGAGCGCTGGCAGGCGCTGCTCGGCTACATGGAGCATCTCGCCCGGATCCACGAGGTGCCGGTCGACGAGTTCAGGCACATCCGGCAGCTCAGCCGCCCCCCGCAGACGCCGCGAGAGATCGCACTGCACCAGTCCGAGCGCATGTATCGGATCGGCGTGAAGACGGGCCACAACGACACCGTCGCCGAGTTCCTGCAGACCTGGCTGCGACGCAACGTGCCCGAGCACCGCACGGAGGCCCGCTTCATCGCAGGCGACGCGGGGCAGTTCATGTCGGCCGGCAGCGAGGTGCTGGCCCTGATGGATTTCGAGATCGCCAACATCGGCGACACGCATTGGGATCTGGCCTGCTTCCGGGGTCGCCATCCGCTCGAGAACATGGGAGACATCCCGGCGCTCTATCGCCGCTACGAGGAGGTCAGCGGCCACGAGGTCGACCTTCGCGTCGTCGGCTACCACACCGTGGCCTTCTTGCAGCTGTCGGGCATCGCGGCCAAGTTGTTCATGATTCCCGAGGTGCGCGGGGGAAACTGGATCGAAGGCGTTCTCGAGTACTCCAGCATCATGCGTCGGGCCTTCGAAGCGATCGCCGAGCTGCAGGACATCGAGCTCGATTTCGATCTGCACCTCCCCGAGCCGGTGATCCACGACTGGGAGGACTCGGGCCTCCGCAAGCTGCTGGTCGACATCGAACGCCTGCCCACGTCCAGCGCGTTCCAGCCCTGGGAGAAGAAGCTCATGGGCGACATCCCGCGCTTCCTGCTCGGCTACGCCCGCCATCGCGACTGGTTCGAGCGAGAGGCCATGGACGAGATCAGTCAGGTGACCGGCCGGACCCACGCATCGCTGGCCGAAGCCGACCAGGCCATGTTCGACGTGATCGCCGAGGACGATGCGGCCCGCGATGGGCTGCTCGTGCCGATCCTGCATCGGCGCATGCTTCGGCTCGGCATGATCCTGGCCGGCAGCGACCCGGACTTCGCCAACCCGCTCTTCCACAAGCTCGATCCGATCCTCGATCGAGCCGAATCGACGGGCTGACCCCGACGCACCCATCCTTCCGTTCTCAGAAGGGATCCGCGTCGGGCAGATCCGCGAGCGCTTCACTGCACTCGAGGTCCTGATACGCCGTGAGCAACCGGATGTGGTTGTTCACGCAGATGTCCCAGCCGTAGTTCATGATGGGCGTGGTCAGCCAGCCGATGTAGACGCCCCAGACGGCGGCGCGGCGGTACTCGAGCCAGAGCTCTTCGAGCGAGGGGACCTCGACGACCCCCCGCTTCGACAGCTGCGCGCGGTAGTATGCGAGCAGGTCCTTCTGATGGCGGCGCCGCGTGCCGACGCTCAAGCCGGTCATCAGCAGGTACGTGACGTCGTGGAGGCAATAGCCACGCGCCATCAGCTGCCAGTCGACGAGACCGGCCCTTCCATCGGGCAGCAGATAGGTGTTGCCGACGTGGGTGTCGCCGTGGCAGAGCGTCTGCGGCAGCGTCGCCTGATGCTTCTGCAGCTTGCGGAACTCGCGGTAGAGGCCGTCGGCCGTCTGATCCGCCGCCTCCACCAGCTCCCTCTTGAACTGATTCTGCTCGATCTGCTCCGCGATCATCGCCGGAACCATGTTCGGATGATTGAACATGGTGTAGATCGCGCCGGACGTGTGGGGCTCGATCCAGCCGAGATCCGTCTCGAATCGCGGCGACTCCCAATAGCGCGCATGCAAGGCAGCGAGGGAAGAGAGCAGGGATTCGATCTGCGCGAGCGAGACGTCGCTCTTCACGTTCGTGAAGTGCACGTCACGGAGACGGAGATCTTCGAGCGCGATCGCGAATCCCGCTTCGCCCCGCTCGTGAAGCCCCCCGAAACAGACCGGAGCTTCGATCTCGATCTCCGGGCGCAGCCGCGTATAGAAAGCGACCTCGTTCTCGTAGAGCGGAATGTCGCCGAGATCGGGACGGCAGACCTTCACCATCCATCGCCGATCGAGCGAGTCGCTGCCTTCGCCCGCGAGGTCGACGTCGACGGCGATGCGACCGGCAGTGGACACCTCGTCCGTACCGTCCGCGAAGGTCTTGCTCTCCAGCACGTCGAAGTCGACCACCTCGACCCTTGGATGGAGTGACTGAACGAGCCGCGTCAGGTCTGCGCGTTCGAGCTCGTCGGGATCGTGGGGAAACGTCGCACTCAAATCTCTCTCCCTTCCTCTCGGCGGACAGCTCCGCGGAGAGGCCTGCGCGCGCCGACGATCGAACGCCCGCGAGTCGGCCAGGCGCGATCTTCGACCGCCTGCGGCCGCATCGTAAAACGATTGGGTTCTCAATACAACTCATTCGGGTTACAATCGGGGAGTGGATGGAGCGAACCCGCGACCCGCACGTCTGGCCCTCATCGACGCGGCCGAACGGCTCATCGCCGAGGAAGGCCCCGCCGTATCGCTCCGCCAGGTGGTGACGGCGGCCGGTCAACGCAACAGCGCTGCGATCCGCTACCACTTCGGCACGCGCGAACGACTCATCGGCGCGGTCGTCGACGCCCGCCAGAGCGTCTTCGAGCCCAGGCGGCTCGAGGCCCTCGCCGAGCTGGAGGCCGAGGGTGGGGTCACCGCGCGCGGACTGATTCGGGCGCTCCTCGAGCCGGTCTTCGAGCACCAACGCGCCGCCTCGCCCGGCCATCACGCACGCTTCATGGAGAAGATCCGCGACTATCCCGGCGTCGAGCTCGTCGGACGCCGGGACTGGACCGCGACCCGCCTCATCACGAGCCGGCTGACGAGTGAGACCGCACCGGTCCCCGCGAGCCACCGCCCGACCCGCATCCGCGGCCTCATCAGCGTGGTCTTCGCCCTGTTGGCGGACCTCGAGCGCACGGAGCATCCCACCCCCGAAGACCGAGAGGCGGCCGAGCAGGCCACCCTCGACATGGTGCTAGGCGTCGTCCACGCCACCTCGAGCTCGGAGCACTTCGAGCGAAGCGCGTCGACGACTCCATCCGGGCCGTCGGATGCGTCCGTCTCGTCCGCGCGACTCGGCGGCTCGTAGCCACACCGACGCCGACCCGCTCGCCGAAACCGACCCCGATCGCCTCGCTGTCCCAGGTCGCGGAAGCCTCAGGCCGAGAGCAGAGGAGCGCACGCGTCCAGGGCCCGCAGGACCTCGCGCTCTTCTACGGCCGGCAGGGCGATGACGACGCGATCGATCCCCGCCTCGGCATAGCGCTCGATCGATGCCGGATCGCCACTGGACGAGTAGACGCTGACGAGCGCGTCCGAGGGCGGACGACCGGCGGCCTCGAAGGCGTGCCGCAGGCGGGGGATCTGGGAGATCACGTCGCCGTGTCCCTCGATGGGGAGCCAACCGTCGCCGTAGGCGGCGATGTCCTCGAAGACCTGCCGGCTCGCGCGGGCGCCGACGTGGATCGGCGGACGGGGCTGCTGCAACGGCTTCGGCCAGCTCCAGCACGCTTCGACCCGTGCATACTGG
This sequence comes from uncultured Spirochaetaceae bacterium, assembly GCA_964466005.1. Taxonomy (GTDB): domain Bacteria; phylum Myxococcota_A; class UBA9160; order UBA9160; family UBA4427; genus UBA4427. The sequence continues at coordinate 5,279 of CAYXLY010000150.1, forward strand.
CCCTCGTAGGAGCCCACCTCGTGAGCCCAGAGCTCCGACATCAGCCCGACGTGATCGCGCAAGATCGCCGGCGCGTCGGCCAGCGCGACGCCGTGGGTGGCGTACTCCTCGGCGTTCCAGCCGTAGCCGACTCCGAACTCGAAACGACCCTGCGACAGCCAGTCCAGGCTCGCCACGGCCTTCGCGAGGATGACCGGATCGTGGACGGGGACCAGGCTGATGCCCGTCCCGAGGCGCAGCCGCGAGGTGACGGCGGCGGCCGCCGCCAGGGTGACCAGGGGGTCGGAGGTGCGCTTGTACCACTCCGGAAGCTCGCCGCCAGGCCACGGCGTACGCCGGCTCGTCGGGAGATGGGTCTTCTCCGGAATCCAGAGGGACTCGAAGCCGCGTGCCTCCAGCTCCGGCGCCAGTCGGGTCACCCGGATGGCCTGGTCGGTGGCGAAGATCATGGCGCCGATCTTCATGAGGCCGGCTCTCGGCGGGCCGGGAGCGTTCCTCCCCGGGCCAGCTTCGAGGCGCCGGCGGCGTAGGCCGCGGGGGATCCGAACACATGGCGTTCCCCGGACAGCCACCGGATCACGTCGATCGCATCGAATCCGACGCATATCAGTGTCGACCAGAAGACTGCGTGCAGCCAAAGGAAGTAGAAGGCTCCATCCGCCATCGAAGCCGCGGGCCCGAGCACGTCCGTGAGCAGGCGCAGACCGAGGTAGACGGTGAGGGGCACCCACGGCAGATGGATCAATCCGGTCAGCCGGGTCAATCCGCGCTGCCACGAGACCATGCCGAGAAGGATCGGAGCCACGGCCAGATAGGAGATCGCGGCCCAGAAGGCCTCGGGGCGATCGAGCTGGAAGAACGCGATCCAGTAGAGGACGTTCAGGTACCAGAGCCAGACCATGACCCCCGTCTTCATCGAGAGCCACGAGTGGAACACCCTCGAAGTGACGGACTGACGCACGCCCGCGAGGTCGGGGGGAGCCGCGCTCTCCGGGTCGTTGCCGGCGCCGCGCCCGACGGCCGGCTCCGAGATCTCGCACAGGGCTCGATGGGTCATGAGCTCTCTCCTTCCAGGAAGGGGGCAACCATCCCGGAAGCGAGCACCGCGGGCAATGACTTCGGAGGTCATCCCGGCGCCGGCCCGGCCGACGAGAGGCCTGAAGCCTCCGCGTCGACGACCGATCGCTCGAGCCCGTCGGCTCGGCGCGCGATCCCAGCGGGCGGCCAGCGAAGGCTCGGCTCGGAGCTCAGCGTGGGAAGAGACGGACCGGCATGCGCTTGGTCGAGTTCAGCTGATTCGAGCGGACGCGCTCCACGGGCCCCGTGAGCTCGATCTTCGCGAAACGCCGGAAGAACTCTTCGAAGAACACGCGCGCCTCCAGGCGCGCGATGCGCGCCCCGAGACAGAAATGCTCGCCGAAGCCGAAGGCGACGTGCGGGTTCGGCTTGCGTCGGATGTCGAAGCGATCCGGCTCCGGGAAGACCTCCGGATCGCGATTCGCCGCGGCGTAGATCATGGCGACCGAGTCCCCTGCCTTCAGCTTCACGCCGCCGAGCTCGACGTCGCGGAGGGGCGTGCGTCGGAAGTAGTGGACGGGCGTGACCCAGCGCAGCATCTCCTCGATCGCCGCCGGGATGCCGCGCGGATCGGCTGCGAGAGCGGCATGGCTCTCGGGATGCTCCAACAGCGCCTTCATGCCGCCGCAGAGGAGCGACCGCGTGGTCTCGTTGCCCCCGATCAGCACCTGCACGAAGAGTCCGCTGAAGGTGGCGGCGTCGACGGTGGCGCCTCCGAGGGTGCTGCGCTTGATGAGGGCGACGAGATCGCTCGCCCCCTCGCCCGCCTCCTTCTCGAGCCGCGCGCCGAGCTCGAAGCCGTAGACGCCGAGCTCGAGCGCGGCCTGATTCTGTGCCTGCCCCTGCAGCTCCGGCGCGAGCTCCGGGTCGTCCGCGGCCGCCATCTCGTCGGCGGCGGCCCCGAGTCGCGCCTGATCGGCCTCCGGAATGCCGAGCAGGCGGCAGATCACCTGCAGCGGGAGCGGGGCGGCGAGGTCCGCCACGAAGTCGCACTCGCCCAGCTCGGCGGCGCGATCGAAGACCCGGCCGAGCACCTCGCGCATCCAGGGCTCGAGCATGCGCGCCGCACGCGGGGAGAAGTGGTCGGTGAGCGGCCGACGGACCTCGGTATGCGCCGGCGGATCGATGTTGAGGAGCGTCGGCAGCAGGCCCTCGACGTTCTCGACCATCATGCCGCGCTCCGCCGCGGAGAAGGCGTCGGTGTCGGTCGACACGCGCAGGACGTCCTCGTGACGGGTGAGGGCCCAGTAGGGCTGACCGTCCGGAAGATGCTGCAGCGAGATCGGTTCGGTCTCGCGCAGGCGCCGGTACGCATCGTGGGGCACACCGTCCGCGAGCAGGTCGGGGTCGAGAGGATGCGGTGCAAGCTGGCCGGAGGACGGGGGCGTCGGGGAGATGCTCATGATGGTGGTGCTGCTGCTTCGGGTCGCCTGCGCTGCGACTGCTTCGGTTCGTGTGGGTGGGAGATCAGGCCAGGATCGACTCGGGCCATTCGAGGCCGCGAGTCTGTAGACCCATCCGGTAGATCGCCTCGAGGCCCCGGTTGTCCTGGGTCATGAAGACATGGCCTTCCTCGTCGTAGAGGTCCATGCCCCGGGCGACGGTGAAGAAGACGATCGTGGGCCCGTCCTGATCGTCCGGAACCTTCAGGGTGTGGATCGTGTCCGGGGGCTCGAAGACGTAGTCCCCCGCCTCGGAGATCCAGTCGTACTCGAGATAATGCCACCGGCCCTCGAGCGTGTAGGCGTGCACCTCGCCGAGGTGGAGGTGCTTCGGCGCCTGGAAGCCCGGCTGGAAACGGTTCATGAAGGTGCAGACGTCGTCTTCCTTCCCGATCCGAAGAAGCTTCATCTCGACGCCCGAGTCCTCGGGGCCCATCGGGACCCAGGGGATGTCGGCGTGGGGTACGACGCGGGTGGCTCGGCTCATCGACGCTCCTTCAGATGGCGGGTTGAAACCACGATTCGAAAATAGCGGGGGAGGCAACGGGAATCGAGCGTGGGAGCGCGCCGCAACGCGACCGGGTCGAGCTGGGGAATCTCTGGTCCGGGCGTTACCGTGTCCGAGCCGGCGCGCCGCTCCGGCGAGCCGGTGCCGGCCGGATACTTCACAGGACGCGGACGGAAGCCTCGGCGAGACGAGATCTGGATCGGATGCGTCCTCGGATTCGATCGATGCGGGGGGTTCGTGGGACGAGCGGAACCGGAGCGCCTATCGCCCGATGCGCAGGGAATCGTTCGCGCCGCCGGGCTCCTGCGTGACGGCCAGCTCGTCGCTTTTCCGACCGAGACCGTGTACGGCCTCGGCGCCGACGCACGCGACGGTCGATCCGTCGCGGCCCTCTTCGAGGCGAAGGGACGCCCGCGCTTCAATCCGCTGATCGTCCACGCGGCCTCGATCGCCGAAGCCGGGCGGATCGCCCGGCTCGACGCCAGGGCGCGGCGACTGGCAGAGGCTTTCTGGCCCGGACCGCTCACGCTCGTCCTGCCGCAATCGCCGGACGCGGGCCTCTCGGAGCTCGTGACGGCCGGGCTCGACTCGGTGGCCGTGCGCGTGCCGAGCCATCCCGTCGCCCTCGCGCTGCTGCGGGCCTTCGATGGGCCGATCGCTGCGCCCTCCGCGAATCGATCGGGACGGCTCAGTCCGACGACCGCGGACCATGTGATCGACGACCTCGGCGATCGCGTGGCGGCGGTCCTCGACGGCGGCCGCTGCGAGGTCGGCGTCGAGTCGACGATCGTGGGTCTGGTCGGGGAGACGGCGTTGCTGCGCCCGGGCGGAATCGCCGTCGAGGAGCTCGAATCCCTGCTCGGAGCTCCGCTCCGTCGACCGCAGCCCGAAGCGAGACCGAACGCCCCCGGCCAGCTCGCCTCGCACTACGCGCCGCGGGCGGCGCTGCGGCTCGATGCGACGCGCGCAGAGCCTGACGAGGCGCTGCTCGGCTTCGGTGACGTCGAGGCCGATCTGAACCTCTCCCCTTCGGGCGACCTGGTCGAGGCGGCCGCGAACCTCTTCGCCCATCTCCATGCCCTCGACGCGCGCGGAGTGGCACGGATCGCGGTCTCGCCGATCCCACGCCGGGGTCTCGGACTCGCGATCAACGACCGCCTCGCGCGCGCCGCGGCACCGAGGAAGACCGGAAGATGAGCGAGACTGCCCTGCTGCCGGTCCGGGCCCCTTCGGGAGCCCTCCTGCAGCGCCATAGAGGCCCGAGACCACACGAATTCGGGATCTGACTCATCGACCAGACCGAACGAATTCGATCTCCGAATCTATTTTGCAGCGACCGTGAGGAATGGCATTTTCCCGGGGTTGAGCGCGCCCGATCCATGCTCCGCCGCTCGTCTGGGGATCGGCTGGGACAGGAAAGCAGGAAAGAGGAGAGGTCCATGGCGACGCCCCCTCCGCAGAGCCCCTTTGCCCACGCCGATGCATCCGGGTCCCCTCGTGATGAGGCCCCCCTGGCCGTCGATCCGAGGCGCCTGCGCTCCGCAGGCCCGCTCGAGCCCGACGAGATCGCTCTCTGCCGCGCGAACGGCGTCGCCCTGGCCTACGACCCGGTTCAGATCGGCTGGGTCCCCGCCGACTGCGTCGACGACTTCGACCTCGACCTCGACCCC
>CAYXLY010000151.1:0-9936 GCA_964466005.1 uncultured Spirochaetaceae bacterium
AGCGCAGCACGAAGACGTCGCCTTCGCGGGTCAGGTCGATCACGGATCCGGCATCCTTCTCGTCGGGCTGGTCAGGACTGTCGCATCTGCAGGGTCATCGCCCGTGCGCGCGCGTCTTCGGCCTCGGGAATCAGCCCCTTCTGCTGGAGGATCCGGGAGAGATTCGTATGCGAGAGCGGCTCGTCGGGCTCGAGCTCGACGAGCTTCTCGGCGGCCTCGATGGCCGCGTCGAGATCGCCGCGCTTGGCGAGCGCCATCGAGAGGCCGTTCCACGCGATCGCCAGCGTCGGGTCCATCTCGAGCGCCTCCCGGTATCGGTCCACCGCGGAATCGACCTCGCCTCTGGCGAAGAGCCCGAAGCCCTCCTTGTAGAGCGCCCTGGCCGTGGTTTTTTCGTCGGACTCGCCTTCGGACATGTCGCAGTGCTCCTTTCGGGGTGAGTATACTCCTCCGGGCATGGAGATCCGGACGCTCACCGCCCAGGAAAGGCCCACCGTCGCCAGGATGCTCGACGGCTGGCGACTCGCGGAGGGATGGACGGCGGGAGACCGGTTCCGTCAGCAGATGGAGCTCGATCCGACCTGCACGGATGAGAACGTCCTCGTCGCGACCGAGCGGGACCGGCCGATCGCCCTGGTGACCGTCTTCCCGCGCCATCTGCGGATCCTCGGCCACTCGATTCCCACCGGCGGACTGGGCCATCTCTACACGGACCCCGCGGCGCGGGGCCGCGGCGTGGCGACAGAGCTGCTCGAGCGGGCCTGCCAGACGATGCGCTCGCGGGGCCTCGAGCTGGCGATGCTCTTCCCCGGCGCGCCGCCGGCGACCCCGGCCTTCTTCGCGAAGCGGGGCTGGCAGACCTGGGGTGGCCAGCAGACGGTGCTCCGACGCGACGAGCACGAGCCTCGGCGCGAGGCGTCCGCCGCGTCGACGGAGATCGCCCTCGAGCCGGTCGACCTCGGAGATGCGCGCGCACTTCAGTCCGTGAAGTCGATCCACGCCGCCTATGCGGCCAGCCGCAGCGGGACCGTCCTGCGCGACGACGCGCTCTGGGAGGCCTCGCTGCGGATCACGCCCTCCCCTCGCGAGGAGTTCTGGATCGCGCGTCGGGGAGGTCTCGCGGTCGCCTATGCGCGCGCTGCGCTGGTCGAGGACGTCCTGACGATCACGGAGCTCGGTCGCTTCGAGGACGGAGCCGAGGCGCTCGCGAAGCTGGTGGAGAGCCTTCTCGCGCCTCGGAGCGACGATCCCCTGGCGCACGGCTCGCTCACCAGCGAGCCGCTGCGCGCCTTCATCGTGCTGCCCACCTTCGACGACATCGGACTCACGATCGCGCTCGAGCATCGGGGAATCCGCTCGCACCCGATGAGCGACGGCTCGGCCAGCTTCCGATGCGTGAATCTGATCGGTCTCGCGGCGCGGCTCGACGTCGACCTGATGCCGGACGAGGACGGCTCCGCCTTCTTGCGGCGCGTGCTGCCGCCCGACTCGATGGTCTTCTGGCCGGCGGACCGCTTCTGATGCCGCAGCGGCGTCGAGCGGATCCGGACTCGCGCCTGCTCGAGCGGGTCGAGGTCCGCCGGAGCCCGATCCACGGCCGCGGGGTCTTCGCCCGCAAACGCCTGCGCAAGGGACAGCTCGTCGGTCGATTCGAAGGAGAGACCACGCGGCGCAATGGCACCTACGTTCTCTGGCTGATCGACGAGGACGGCACGGAGACCGGCATTCGCGGACGAAACGCGCTGCGCTTCCTCAATCACGGGGACCCTCCGAATGCGGAGTTCCGGTCGGACGCGCTCCATGTCCTGTGCAACGTGCAGCCCGGAGTCGAGCTGCTGATCGACTACGGTTGGAGCGACGAAGAGTCCTGAGCGAGGACTCGCTGGGACCGGGAAGGGCGCGGAGGACGGGACGCCGATCCGACCGAGGCGCCGACCGCGGCGCCGACCGAGGCGACGAGCACGGCGCGAGCCGCAGAGACGGGCTGCGCGCGAAACGAGAAGGAGACGGAGATGACGAGAACGATGGGATGGGTCGGCGTCATGGCGCTCGCGATGAACACGATGGCCTGCGCGGGCCGCGCTCCCGAAGGCCTGGGCGTTCGGGAGGGACGGCTCGCGCCCTGCCCGAGCTCGCCGAACTGCGTCTCGAGCGATGCGAGCGATCCGGGGCATGCCATCGAGCCCCTCGCGGTCCGGGGAGGGATGGAGCCGGCCTGGGAAGGATTGCGCGTCCTGCTGCAGGAGAAGGACCGCGTCCGGATCACGCAGGAGGAGCCGGACTACCTGCACGCCGTCTTCACGACCCGGATCATGCGCTACCGCGACGACGTCGAGTTCCACGCACGACCCGACCGGGGCGAGATCGCGGTTCGCTCCGCCTCTCGGGTCGGCTACGGCGACATGGGCGCGAACCGCAAGCGGATCGAGTCGATCCGGGCCGAGCTCGTGCAGCGGGGCCTCGTCCATCCCAAGGAGGACTAGCCGATGCTCGTCGTCTACCACCTCGAGGGCTCGCGCTCGGACCGTCTGCTCTGGCTGCTCGAGGAGCTCGGCCTCGACTATCACGTGGAGGCCTTCGAGCGCGACCCGCAGACCCAGCGCGCACCGGCCGCGATGAAGGCCCTGCATCCCATGGCCAGGGCTCCGATGCTTCGTGACGGCGAGATCCTGATGATCGAGAGCGGGGCGATCTTCGAGTACGTGCTCGCGCGTCATGGCGGCGGAGCCGGGCTGGTCCCGGAGGTGACCGACCCGGACTGGCCCGACTATCTCCAATGGCTTCATTTCGCGGAGGGCTCGGCCATGCTGCCGATCCTGCTCGACCATTTTCAGTCCATGGGTCTCTGTGGAGAGCCGGGCGAGGCACCGATCGCGGCCGTCGCGAGATCCGAGCTCGATCGGCTTCATGCCTGGGTCGAGTCGGTCCTCGCCCTGCGGCCCTGGCTGGCCGGAGATCGATTCACGGCCGCCGACGTGATGATGGGCTGGGTGATCGAGCTGATCGATCAGCGGGGAGAGATCGCGCCCTACCCGGCCCTCGCCCGCTACGTCGAGGCGATTCGCGCGCGACCCGCCCATCGACGCGCGCGCGAGCGGGCGAGTGGAGAGTCGGGCGGCTAGCGTCGCAGCAGGACGAGGGTCGCTCCCGGACCGCCCAGGCGTGGGGGGGCCGGCGCGAAGGCGAGCACGTGATCCGCGCAGGCCGGCCCCGTGAGCCAGCCCGGCAGCCGGTCTCGCAGGACGGGCGTGCCCCCCTCCGAGCGTCGACCCCGGCCGTGGATCACGAGCACGCAGGACAGGCCGCGAGCTCGCGCCGCTCCGAGGCTTCGGGCGATTCGATCGCCCGCGGCCGCGCTCCGAAGCCCATGGAGATCGATCTGCTCTTCCGGCGAGGGATCGCCTCTCGCGAGGCGGCGAAGCCGGCCGTCGTTCACGCCGGGGGCGGCGGCGAGGCAGCGCTCCTCGGGATCCGGCCACCGGAATCGATCGCGACCCCGTGAAGCCTCGCCGGGGTGGGGACCGGCGGGCGGGGGCCCTCCCGAGCGTTCGCTTCCCGCACCCCGGCCGGATGGGGGCGGCAGCCGAGGGGGACCCTTGCGGACCGGTCGGGTGGGACCGACGAGACGCGCGAAGCTCTCCTCGGTCTCTTCGTCGCTCTCTTCGTCGTCGGGCATCAGGCTCGCGACCTCCTCGCCGTTCGCGCCGAAGTCTCGTCGGTGATACCGAGCCGCTTCAGCGCCTTGCGGGTCGAGCCCGCATGGGCCAGCTCGAGGAAGCGAGAGGGCGCGACCCAGCGATGTGCATCGAATCCCGAGAGGCGCACGCGGGCGCCCCGCTCGGCTCGGGCCCGGAAGACCTCGAGCCGCAGCCGGCGATGCGTGAAGACATGCTCGATCACACCGACGGACTCCGGCTCTCGGATCCGGAGGCCGATGCGCTCCGCGAGCACGTCGGCGAGGCGATCCCTGCCCTCTTCCCCCGCATCGAGATCGCCTCCGGGCAGCTCCCAGAGACCGCCCATCAGACCGGCGTCGGGACGACGGACCGCCAGCACCCTGCCGCCGCGCTCGATCCAGGCCGCGACCGCGCGGATCGGCCGCTGCCTCGTGCGGGGTCTCTTGATCGGGAGCCGCTGGGCGTCGCCTCGGGCATGGGCATCGCAGTCGCGGCGGATCGGACAGGCAGAACAGGCGGGGCTCCGCGGCGTACAGACGGTCGCGCCGAGCTCCATCAGGGCCTGATTCAGGTCGCCCGGTCGGGGCCCGCGGACCAGCCGCCCGGCCTCCGTCCAGAGGCGCTCGACGACCTCTCTGCGGCTGCTGTCCTCGCGGATGCCGAGCCAGCGCGTGAGCACGCGGATCACGTTGCCGTCGACCAGCGGCTCCTCACGGCCGAAGGCGATCGACGCGATGGCGCCGGCCGTGTACCGGCCGACTCCCTTCAGCTCGCGCAGGGCCTCGGCCGTATCGGGCAGGCGGGCCTCGTGGTCGGCGACGATCGACTCGGCGGCCGCCTTCAGGTTCCGCGCCCGCGAGTAGTATCCGAGGCCGGTCCAGATCGCATGAAGCTCGTCGGGGTCGGCGTTCGCCAGGCTCGTCACGTCCGGGAAGGCCTCGAGGAAACGCTCCCAGTAGGGGATCACGGTGTCGACGCGGGTCTGCTGGAGCATCGCCTCGGAGATCCAGATCGCATAGGGATCGCGGGTCCTGCGCCAGGGCAGATCGCGCCCGTTCGTGTCGTACCAGCGAAGCAGGGGCGCGCGGATCTTCCGGATGGCCGGTGTCGGGGTCTCTCTCTTCATGGGGCGGAGGCTTCCAGCGAGACCGGCAGGATCCGCTCCAGCCGAATGCCATCGGCGCGGACGCGTGCGCCGAGCGCGTGGATCTCGACGCCGCTCCGGGCTGCGGCGCGCAGCGTCCGGCCATAGGCCGGATCGATGTCGTCTGCGGGAGCGACGGAGTCCGCGTCGGCTCGTTGGACCACGTAGACGAGGACGGCTCGCTCCCCGGCGCGTCGGCGTGTCATCAGATGCTCCAGATGCCGACGCCCGCGCTCCGTGACCGCGTCGGGAAAGCGGGCCCGTCGGCTCGCGCAGAGCGTCACGCTCTTCACCTCGATCCAGCAGCAGACGTCGTGATCGGGATGGTCGGAGAGCCGGAAGTCGAGGCGTGATCCCTCCGGCACGGAGACCTCCCGCTCGATCTTCCGATAGCCGCGAAAGGGCGCGTAGGCCTCTCGCTCGAGCGCGCGCCCCATCAGCGCATTCGCCTTCGCGGCGTGGAGCCCCACCCAGGTCCGTCCGACGCGGATCATCTCGAGGGTATGGCGCAGCTTGCGTCTCGGGTCGTCGTGGGTCGAGCAGCGCACGGCGGATCCGGGGCTTCGAGTGCCCTGCATGCTCCCCGGATTGGGGCAGTGGACCGTCCGCTGGGAGCCGTCACCGAGCTCGACGTCGGCGAGAAAGCGCTTGTAGCGCCGAACGAGCCGAGCCTCGAGTCGGGCTTCGATGGGCAGGGTCGTGGGGTCGAGAGCGGGCATGGGCGCGGGGCGAGGTCTCGCGTATGGGTCTCCGATCCGTCTCGCGGATGATCTCCGGGATCGGAGAAGAGGGCTCGGTGGCGAGGAGTCTACCCCAGGGCGATGGGCCGTCGCGCTCGCCCGAGCCGCCGTTGACCCTTCCTCCTGGGCAGGCGAGGCTTCGACCATGGACGCCCTCCAACGCCTCGTCCTCGTTCGTCACGGGGAGACGACGGGACAGTCGAGCATCCGGTACTACGGCGCGACGGACGTGCCGCTCTCCTTCGTCGGCCGCGATCAGGCGCGGGCCGCGGCGGCCAGAATCCCCGGCGAGACCTTCGAGGTCGTCTGGGCGAGCTCGCTCTCGCGGGCCTGGCAGGCGGCGCGGATCATCGCCCCGAGACATCCGATCCGCCTCGAGCACGATTTTCGCGAGATCGATTTCGGGCGCTGGGAGGGCCTCACGCGCGAGGAGATCGAGGCGCTCGATCCCGATCTCCACCGGGAGTGGCAGGCCCGGGGATCCGACTTCGACTTTCCGGAGGGCGAGGCCCGCGCCGTCTTCCGGGGGCGGATCGAGGCCGGCCTCGCGCGACTCCGCGCGAGCGGCGCGCGATCGGCGTTGGTCGTCGCGCACAAGGGCGTGGTGCGGACCCTCCTCGAGCTCGTGAGTGGCCAGACGCTTCCGCCCGAGATCCCGGAGCTCGGCGGCGTGATCCATCTCTCGCGCGGGGGCGACGGCCGCTGGGAGACGGGGCGTCGCGCGAGTGATCCGCGCCTCGCGGAGGCGCCGGTGGGTCTGGGTCCCTGAGGTGGACCCCGAGGCGTTCGGGAATCGATGGCTCCTGGGAGCCGCCTTCCTGGCAGGGGGCGCCCTGCTGGTGGGGCTGCTGGCGTGGCTGCTGGGACGACCGCGCGACTGGCAGCCGCTCACGGGTGAGATCGGTGCGCTCGCGGGACTCGCCATTCGCCACATCCGGCGGGTCTTCGTCGTGATGGCCGCGGCGACCCTGGGCCTGGTCGGCGTCGCCCTGCTCGTGCTGCCCGGGCCGGGCATGCTGGTGCTGGCGGCCGCGCTCGCTCTGCTGGCGACGGAGTTCGTCTGGGCGCGCCGATGGATCGAGCGACTCCGCAGACGATTGAGCGTCCTCGGCCAGGAGGCGCGGGATCTCTTCGGGGACGACTCGCGCGATCCTCCTGCGGGATAGGAATCGAGCGGCCCCCGGGCCGCATTCGAGCGCCTCCTCGCGAGAGCGGATCCGGCCGGGACCGTCGACCGTCGCTCAGGTCTCGTGCTCCGTGCCGTCGGGATCGAACCAGCGAACGCGGTAGAGGTTCGGCAGCCGATCGGTCCAGGGCCTCACCGTGCCGTTGTTGCGATTGCGATGCAGGAGCTCGACGTCCACGTCGTGGGTGAGGACCGTCTCGATGTTCGGTGTGCTCTCGGCCGCGATCGCGTCGCGCGCGAAGCCCACGTCCGACGGCGTGAAGATGGCGCACTGCGAGTAGTGGATGTCCGCGTTCTCCACGGAGGGCAGGTTGCCGGCGCAGCCGGCCGCGGCGACGTAGACCTGGTTCTCGATGGCGCGGGCCGCCGCGCAGCTCCGGACCCGGAGGTAGCCCAGGCGATCGTTCGTGTTGAAGGGCACGAAGAGGATGTTGGCGCCCTTGGCCGTCGCGATGCGCGCCAGCTCCGGGAACTCCACGTCGTAGCAGATCAGGATGGCGATCCGTCCCCGATCGGTCTCCATGACGTTGAGCTGGGAGCCTCCCTGGACGCCCCACCAATGGGTCTCGTTGGGGGTGACGTGGAGCTTGTACTGCTTGTCGATCGATCCGTCGCGACGGAAGAGGAAGGAGACGTTGTAGAGGGCATCGTCTTCCTCCACGAACTGGGAGCCGCCGATCACGTTCACGTTGTACTTGAGCGCGAGATCGGAGAAGAGCTCCAGGTACTGGGGCGTGTACTCCGCGAGACGGCGAGCGGCGAGGCCCGGCCTCTTCTCGTCGATCAGGGAGAGGAGCTGCGTCGTACAGAGCTCCGGCAGGAGCACGAAATCCGAGTGGTAGTCGCCGGCGGTGTCGACGTAGTACTCGCACTGACGCGCGAACTCGTCGAAGGAATCGATGCGGCGCATCATGTACTGGACGAGGCTCAGCCGCTGGTTCCAGACGGAACGCAGCTTCCGGCCGGGGTCCGGGCGGTAGTCGAGATTGCGCCATTCGAGATAGGTCGCATAGCCGCGAGACTCGGTGTCGTCCGGAAGATAGTTCGGAATCAGGCCCTGGAGCGCGAAGCCGTTCGAGAGCTGGGCCGTGAGGACGGGGTCGTAGATCTTCCGGCTGACGACCTGCTCGACGTACTCGGTCGCGCTCATCTCGTCGGCGTGAGCCGCGTAACCCGGGATCCGTCCGCCGATGATGATGCGTCGCAGGTTGCGCTCGCGCGCGATGTTCTTGCGGGCATCGTAGAGGCGACGGGAGAGCCGATAGCCCCGGTACTCGGGGTCGACCATGATCTCGATCCCGTAGAGGGTGTCGCCCTCGTACTCGTGGTTCCGGATGTAGCCGTCGTCGGCGATCTCGCGCCAGCTGTGCCAGGCGTCGTAGTCGCCGAAGTCCACGATCAGGCTCGAGGCCGAAGCGACGATGTCGCCGTCGTACTCGAGACAGATCTGGCCTTCCGGGAAGTTCGAGATCTGGCTCTCGAGATGGGCCCGGCTCCAGGGAAGCTGCCCCGGAAAGCAGCGATCCTCGAGCGCCACGATCGCCTCGTAGTCCGAGGCGGCGAGCGGCCGGAGGACGAGCCGTGATTCGAAGTCGGAGACGTCGATCTCCTTCACGAGACCTCGCGCATCGGCAGGGAGTCGGGCGGCTGCGAAGCGCGCGCGAGACGCAGGTCGAGGTAGGGCGAGCGGTAGCCCTGGTAGCGCTCCAGGAGCTCCGGTCTCATCCAGTCGTTGCCGGTCACCCGTCCCCGGCAGAGGGGCGTGCGGCACTCGCAATCGAACTCGTCGTAATCGCAGCCGTCGCTCATGGCGTAATCGAAGGTGATCTCCTCACCTGCGTCAATACGCCTCGAGGCCACGAGCGAGACCTGCCCGCGGAGACCGGCGTTGGGGTCGCAGCTGTGGTTGATCCAATCCCCCGGCCCCTCGTCCCGCGAGTACAGGAAGAGGTCCTCGTCGACCTGAAGCACGAGACGACGATGGTCCCGTGGAAGGAGGTCGACCTGCGCTCGGGTGATCGCGTCCCCTCCGAAGACGACCAGCAGGGAGTCTCGGGGGAGCGTTTGCGTGGCGATCACGGCCCGCCCCCCCTTCGAGCCGATGTCGACGCCGATCAGACCGGCACCGAGAAAGGAGTTGGGCATGGGCTTCGCCGTCCGACCGGTCGTGCGCCCGCGCACTCCGGTCCCAGGATTTTCGACACGGTAATTATCGCCCGATCGAAGGCGCGTCAACGGGCGGCGGATGTCGCGAGCCGCTCGGCTCGGCGCGAAGGAGCCGGAAGGCGTCGGACGCGCGCACGGCTGTCTGCGCGAGGGGGCGGGGTCGGCCTCCCCCCCCCGGTCTCCACCGCTTCCGCGCGGAGGCCACGGCGAGTCACGTCGGGTCCCGGTCGGATTCTCCGCCGGGCCCTTGCGCGACCCCTCGCGGTGTCGCTTCAATGAGTCGGAAGGAGCCCCGGGGTCGGCGCGCGCTCGCGGAGGGACGCGTGGATCCGGGAGCGCGCGGAACGCTCGAGAGCGAAATGGCGAAATGGAGTCGCGAAGCATGAGTGACGAGAAGTCCCGATTGGATCAGGAGCTGGAGGAGCTGGGCAGGCTTCGCGACGAGATCCGGGTGAAGGCCCATCTCGGTCGTCTCGAGGCGGAGGAGCGCTGGGAGGAGCTCGAGAGACGTTGGGAGGACCTGGAAGCGAAGGCGAGACAGGTGGCGCGCGAATCGGGCGAGGCGTTGCAGGACGTCCGGAGCGCCGCGGGCCTGCTCGTCGAGGAGCTCCGGGGCGCCTATCAGGACATCCGGCGACGCCTGACCTCCTGATCCGATCTCCATCCCGCCCCGGGCCAGCCGTCTCGGCGTTCCACGTCGGCGGTCCCCCGCAGGCGGCTCGAGCCGGAGCTCCTCGGTCGAGCTTCCGTGAAGCGGCTCCGTGAAGTGCATCCGTGAAGCGGCGCACAGGCCGGCGGAACGGGACCTGGAGGCCGCGGCGCAACGGCGGGCGGAGCGTCCGGTGGGACAGGCAGACGCTCGGGGGGACGCTCAGCGAGGAGCTGGAGGGGCTGAGAGAGGCTGGGGTGGAATGAGATTCACTCCGGTCTCTCTTCGAGCTCGAAGTCGTCGGGCTCCGAGCCCTCGGGCTCCTAGATCGGAAGAGCGTCGTGTAGGGAAAGAGTGTTCAGAGCCGTGTAGAT
>CAYXLY010000152.1:0-9836 GCA_964466005.1 uncultured Spirochaetaceae bacterium
CCTCCTCCAGATCCTCCAGCGCCCGCACCGCCTCGGCGGCGGATCGCGCCTCGAGCGCGTTCAGGACCACCTCGCCCCGCGACCGCAGACCCGGCGTCGCCCTCGCCGGACCGTCGGGATCGTGCGGATCGGGCTTCTCGGGACGCAGGTTGGTCAGCCCCACGAAGACACCGCGATCATTCAGTCCGAGCCAGGTCCCACCCGCCTCCAGGTCGCGCGGCGCCAGGATCCGACCCGCACGCCCCTCCCGGATCGCCGGCCCCTCGGCCGGTCGCGCGAAAAACTCGTCCCGGTTCGCCGCCACCACCAGGGGCCGGCCGGGCACGCAGCGGTGGAGCACGATCAACGTGCACATCCGCTCTCGCTCTCCATGGACGGCCTGAGCCGTTCCGTATGCCACCTCCTGGCCGTGCGTCTCGTGGCTCGATCCCGATCTGCCCTTCCCGATCGGGTCGCCAGGGCAATCCAGGGTGAGTCCAGGGCTGATGGAGACGAAGGATGGACTCCGCCGAGCATCGAGGGCCGGAAACTTAGCTCGACCTCCTCGGCTTTGCAACCAAAACTCCCTGAAAAAACAGATACATGGCGAAGTTCCGAGGAGACTCGGTGAACGGGGAGGACCGGAGGGGATCCGCGGGGAGGAAATCGGGGCGATCGGAGGTCTCCGGGACACGGGAGGCATCGGGCGCTGCGGAGGCCCCCGGGACCTCGAGGCCGAAGGCGTCCACCCTGGCCAGCCGGAGGATGATCCGGCGGATGGACTCGAGGGCGACCCGACCGACCCGGCCCAGGCTGTCGGTGGAGAGCGCGGGAGTCTCCTCGCGCTGCAGCCCCGGCTCGTCGCTGCGCTCGACGGCGCGCCTGAATGGCCCGGCGAGATCGGGACGCGAGACGGCCTGGTCGGTCAGCGCCACCATCCGATCGAAGCCGGATCGCTCGACGAATCCGATCCGGAGGCCCTCGACCGAGGTCCAGGCTCCCTGGCCGGGAAAGGTCTCCTCGAGCCCGAGCCGGGCCGCGGTCTCCCAGAAGATCTCCCGGAAGGCAGCGTGCGAGCGCAGGTCCCGGGCGACCCGAAGATCCGGCGCACCGAGCGAGCGGAGGACGACGCCTGCGCGGAGCCGAGCGATCCCGTCCCGGGGCTCGAGCGCCCGGGCCAGGCTGCGTCCCGATGCGCGCAGGCGCGCCTGGGCGGCCTGGCGGCTCCCCACCGCCGGCCGGGCCTCCCCGTCGGCGCCGGTCCGGGGCGGCCGCGTCTCGCTGAAGGCGAAGAGGAGCTCGTAGGGAGGCTCGCCCTCGCTCGCCAGGACCCGGGCGAGCTCGAGCAGGAGTGCGGCCCCGGTGTCGTCGACGTGGTCGAGGCTCGCGAGGGTGGGATAGGGGGCGACGAGCAGGATCCGGTCCCGGGTCCGGCCCGGCAGGCGGCCCACGAGATGACGCCCTTCCGGCGCCTCGAGCTCACGAACCTCGAGTCCGGCCCGCTCGAGCTGCGAGCGCAGGTAGCGCCGGGCGCGCCGGTCTGCCCGCGAGCCTGGAAGCCGGGGGACGCGCTCTCCCAGCCACTCCGCATGCGCCCGCACTCGCGCCGCCGATAGCTCGGCATCGATCGCTCCTGCGGGCCGGGACCCGGGCGAGCCCGGGCTGCAGGCCACCATGAGCCCGCCGCCCAGGATCCAGCTGCCCAGGGCGAAGGCGAGCCACCCGATCGGACGTCGACCCGAGCGGGCTCCGCGCCCCGGCTGCCCTCTCGGCTCTCTCTCCTCGAGCTCGACTCTCCCGCACGTCTTCTCGAACAACGATCGCTCTCTCCCTCGATCAGCGAGGTCCTTCCGGCCCGGACCTCGGCTCGGCCGGGCCCGGGCCCGGGCCCGCTCCCGGGGGCTTACCGGAGCTTCGGGCCGGGGCGGACCGGGCCGGGCCTTCCGACCTGGGGCCTGGGGCCACTGCGTCGACACGCGGAAGCGGCCTGTGCAGAATGATTGCCACATCCTGAGGGTCCGGGACACTTCCCCTTACGATAGGCCCGCTCCTCGCGGGGCTTCTCGAAAGTCGGAGGCAGGGCCCTTCCCTGAGGGTCCTGCCTCCATCTGAGATCGGCTCGACCGGCGCATCGGCGCGCAGGTCGGTGCTCCGATCAGACCCTGACCGCCGCGTCGGGGTGGCCGGACCGCCCTGGTCCGAACGCGCTTCCGATCCGATCTCGGTCCCGATCGCCGCCCGGCTCCCTGTCCGGGCTCTCGTCCGGGCGCCTCGTCCGGGTGCCGACTGCGGGCCGCTGCGGGCGCCTTCGCCCGATGCCTTCTCGTCCCGGTCCCGAGAGGAGCGAGAGCTCCGCATGACGCGACTCTGGAGCGCCGCCCTGACGGGCGTGGCGGGCGTGCCCGTCGAGGTCGAGGTCTGGATCTCGTCGCAGCTGCCGCGGGTCGAGGTGGTCGGCCTGCCGGAGGCGGCGGTGCGCGAGAGCGTCTCGCGCATCCGGGGCGCGATCGACGCCAGCGGCCTGAAATTTCCCGATCGCCGCGTCACGGTGAACCTCGCTCCGGCGGAGCTGCGCAAGAGCGGCGCGGGGCTCGACCTGCCGATCGCGCTCGGGATCCTCGCCGCGGCGGGGCTGATCGAGTCGGAGCCGCTCGACGGGCGGGCCTTTCTGGGAGAGCTCGCCCTCGACGGCCGGCTGCGGGCCAGCCGCGGCGTGCTGGCCGCGGTGCTCGCCGCCGAGCAGGCGGGGGTCCGAGAGGCCTTCGTGCCCGCCGCCAGCGCGGCCCGGGCCAGCCTGGCTCCGCGCATCCGGGTCCACGGCGCCGAGAGCCTGGGCGCCGTGCTGGCCCATCTCGGCGGCAGCGAGCCGCTCCCGGTCTGCACGTCGCCGGCGCTCACGGCCGGCGTCCGCTCGAGCGACTGCCTGTCGGACATCCGGGGCCAGTCGCTCGCCAAGCGGGCGCTCGAGGTCGCGGCCGCGGGAGGCCACGGACTCCTGCTGCTGGGACCTCCAGGGACGGGCAAGACGCTGCTCGCCCGTCGGCTGCCAGGCCTGCTTCCTCCGCTCGGCGAGCAGGAGCGGCTGGAGGCCTTCTGCGTTCAGGACGCGGCGGGGCTCCTCGGCGAGGGCGAGACGATGAACGCCGCCCGTCCCTTCCGTGCGCCCCACCACAGTGCCAGCGCGGCAGGATTGATGGGCGGCGGGCAGCCGCTGCGGCCCGGCGAGGTCTCGCTGGCCCATCACGGAGTGCTCTTCCTCGACGAGCTCCCGGAGTTCGACCGCCGCTGCCTCGAGTCGCTGCGCGAGGTGCTCGAGCAGGGGGTCGTCCGGATCGCGCGGGCGCGCCTCGCCTGCGAGCTGCCCGCCCGCTTCCAGCTCGTCGCTGCCGCCAACCCCTGTCCGTGTGGTGACTACGGATCGCCGGTCCGCGACTGCCGCTGCGACGAGGCGGCGCTGGCCCGCTATCGGAGGCGCCTCTCGGGCCCGCTGCTCGATCGGGTCGATCTGCGGATCCAGGTCGGCGAGGTGCCCTGGTCGGTCCTGCGCGGGCCGGCCGAGGGGCCGACGAGCGCCGAGGTGCGCGCGCGGGTCGCCGCCGCGCGCGTGCGGCAGGCGGCGCGGGGCGTCGCCTCGAACGCCGCGATTCCCGATGCACGCCTCGAAGAATGCGTCCGGGCCGACGAGGCGGGGCTGGCCCTGCTCGGCCGCGCGGTCGAGCGCTGGCACCTCTCGGCCAGAGCCGCACGCCGCGTGCTGCGGGTGGCCCGCACGGTGGCGGATCTCGAGGAAGAGCCAGACACGGGGCGGGGGGCGATCGCCGAGGCCCTGCAGATGAGGGGAACGAGCTGAGCGCGGAAGGCGTCGGAGTCTTCGAGGGTGCGAGAGCCGCGGATCCAGGGAGAGCGAGTGGGACGAGGAGTCGAAGAGCGTGTCTCGTGGGACTCAGGGGCAGAGCCCACAGCGCTCTCGTCAGCGCGCTCTTTCGAGCTCGTCCTCGAACGCGTCGCCGCTCTCGAAGCAGGCAGGGGTGACATTTCTCGAGCCACCGGTGACGGATCGCCGTCGGGGACAGGGCTCGATGCCGCAGGCGGCGACGTCCTGGTCTCCTCGAGAGCCGTCCTGGAGCCGCCTCACAGATCGAGTGGGTTCTTCGAACCGCAGACTTCGTGCAGGACCGGAAGCTCTCATTCCGGCATGAGACGTGCAAGAACGAGTGGAGCAGGCGTGGATCAGGAAAGTGCGGAAGCGAACGTGATCGAAGACCCGATGAAGAGCCGACGACGAGCCGATGAGAATCCGTGAGACGTCATGAGAATGAACGAGCACGTCCGACCGGCCGCGACACCGACCGCGCAAGACAGAGCGCGGGACAGAGAGCAGGAATCGCGAGCGTGCCCCCGATGATCATCCAGCCTGCCCGCGAGGCGCGTCCTTCCATCCCGGAGCCAGCCCAGAGCCATCCCAGAGAGGAATCCGCCATGGCCGAGAACGTCATTCCGATCCCGATCGAGCATCGCGCCGTCACCCATGAGATCGAGCCCAGCGCCGACAGCGGCCCGCGGCCGCTCACCTTGATCGAGCTCGTCGAGGCCGTGAGCGAGGTGACCGACGACGAGGAGGAGATCATCGCCACGGTGGGCTGGATGATCGAGTCGGGCCGCGTGAAGCTGCTCGGCGAGATCCCGAGTCCGCCTTCGCGAAGCCGCTTCCAGTCCTGGGAGAGCATCGAGCCCGAGTCACGACGGCTCGCCTGATCTCCGTCCGATCGCCTGATCCCCGCCTGATCTCCACCTGACCGTCATCTGATGCTGCCCGCCCGGGACCTGTCCTGCGGCGGCGGATCTCGATCCACGGATCCACGGTTTGAGAACGAGTCGCCTGCCACCGACGCGGCCCGATGATCCCCGGCTCGGGTCATGGCATCTTCCCTTCATGAAGATCACCCCGACCGAGCTGCCCGAAGTCCTGCTGGTGGAGCCCGACGTCCATCGCGACGATCGCGGCTTCTTTCTCGAGACCTGGCACGCCGAGAAGTACGCGCAGGCCGGCCTCGACGCGCGCTTCGTCCAGGACAACCACAGCCGCTCCACGCGCGGCACGCTGCGCGGACTGCACGCCCAGCTCGCGCGGCCCCAGGGCAAGCTCGTGCGCGCCTCCCAGGGCGAGATCCTCGACGTCGCCGTCGACATCCGGCGCGGCTCGCCCTCCTTCGGACGCCACGTGGCGATCCTGCTGTCGGCCGACGACTTCCGTCAGCTGTGGATCCCGGAAGGCTTCGCCCACGGCTTCTGCGTCGTGTCGGAGACGGCCGAGCTCCAGTACAAATGCACCGACGTCTACGATCCGACGAGCGAGCTCACCCTCGCCTGGAACGACCCCGAGCTCGGGATCGAGTGGCCCTTCGAGGCGCCGCTGCTCTCGGCGAAGGATCGGGCGGGGCGCCGGCTCTCGGAATGTCTCGACGAGCTGCCCGTTCATCCGGGCGCGGTCGGGTAGCGGAAAGAACGGAGCGGAATCGCGGCGTCCGCTCTCAGGGACGCGGGGACGCCTCTGCGTTGCTGCGCAGCGGCAGGGCGTTGCTGCGCAGCGGCAGGGCGCGGCCGTCGAGGTCCGACGGCGGGTCGAGACCGATCCAGCGGGCCAGCGTCGGAGCGAGGTCGACCAGCCGGGCGGGTCGGGAGTCGACGCCGGGCTCGACGCCCGGTCCCCAGAACACGAGCGGGATGCGGCGATCGTAGTCGTAGGGCGAGCCGTGGCTCGTGCCGTGTGGATGGTCGGTGACGAGACAGCCTCGCTCGGGGAGCACGATCCAGTCGGGCGAGCGACCGGGTGCCAGCATCTGGCGCAGGAGATGCGACTCGAGCCGCAGCGGATCGGCTCCGGCCCCGCGCGCCCCGACCTCGGACCCGGCTGCGATCCCGGCCTCCGTCGCGGACGCCGCCCGGGCCGAGGCTTCGGCTTCGGTCCCGGCCTCCGCTTCGGCCCCATTCAGCAGCTCCTCGCGGCTCCAGACCCGGGCGAGTCCGGGCTCGCTCGCCACGACCTTCCGGATGGCCGCCTCGAGCCGCGAGACGGGGACGCCGGCGGCCGCGAGGCGGGCCTCATCGGCGTGCAGACGCAGCCCGTCGAGCACCAGCCACGGGTCGTCCCTCGACGCGCCAATGTCTTCGAGCTCCGCGCCTCTCGCCGCGAGCTCCGCGGCCACCTCCGACGCGACCGTCGTCCGCAGCCGCTCGACCAGCGCCCGCTCCGAGACGCGCCCGCCCGGCACCGGACAGTCGTTCTCGGGCAGGTCGACCTCCTGGGCCCACTCCGGAAGCGGCAGGACGCCGTGATCCGCGGTCAGCACGACCCCGAAGCCGTCGGGACCGAGGCGCGCCTCGAGGGCGGCGAGCAGCTCGCCGATCGCCTCGTCGAGATCGGCGAGCGCGTCGCGGGACTCCTGACTGAAGGGGCCGTAGAGATGGCCGACGAGATCGGTGGCCGAGAGCCCGATCGCCAGCAGGTCGGTCGCGCCATCGCGACGGCTGCCGAGCGACTCCGCGTCGACGAGGTCGAGGGCGATCTCGAGCAGCCGCCGGTCGAGATGGGGCGACGCGGCGACCTGACGGACGATCTGGACCCGACGCCGCGCGGCGGCACGGCGAGCGGCCTCATCGCGGCGTGGGACGTCTTCCGGCGGCCTCCCGGTCGCACCTCGCCGGTCGGGGGCAGCCTGGCGGTCGGGAACGCCGTTCGGGTCGGGCTCGTTCAGGGCCTCGTTCAGAGGCTCGTTCAGAGGATGGGGGCTCGTCCGCGAGGCCCAGGGAGACTCGGCGGGATACTCGTCGTCGCGAATGAGCCCCTGCGGATCATGGCTCGGATGGATCCACTGAGGCGGCACGCCCTCGAGGACGCGCGCGCGGGTCCAGGCCGCTGCCCACTCCGGCAGCGACGGGAGGGCCGACGGAGGGCCGCTCGCCGCGTCTGTCGGGGCCATCGAGGTCGTCGCGCCCTTCGAGGCCGCCGAGGCAGAGGAGACCCGCTCGGGGTCCGGCGTGGAACCCAGGGGCGCGGGGTCCAGGTAGTAGCGGCTCGTCGTGAGGGCGCCGCTGCCCGCGACGTCGATCCACCAGACGCCGTCCGGGCGCTGGCCGCCGAGCGCGATCGCCGAGCGATCCTTGCCCGAGAGCGCGTGGACGCGGGCCGTCGGATGAGCCGCCTTCAGCCAGTCGCCGATCGCCTCGCCGCGCAGCAGCGCCGGCGAGCGACCGGCGCCCGGATCCGATGGCAGCGCCTCGGGCGCTCCGGCCGCCACCAGCCGGCCCGCCTCCGTCCGGTCGAGCACGCAGTAGACGCGCTCGAGCGTCTCCTCGAGCACGAAGCGATTCGCGACGATCCCGGTCCGGCGCGGAGAGCGGCCACTCGCAGCGGTGGCGTGGCCGGGACAGGTCTCGCTGAAGGCGTAGTCGAGCGCGGCGGCCTCGAAGACCCGGCCCTCTCGCTGCAGCCGGCCGAGCCCATCGGGCTGACCCGCGGCGAGTCGGTCGGGACGGAGCTGGTCGACCACGAGGAGCACGATGAGCTTCGGCCGGACCGGCCCCGAGCGCCAGCCCGCGGGCCAGGTCGCGCAGCCGATCGCTCCGAGGACCGCGGCCGTGAGTCCTCCGAGGATCAACGCGCGCTTCAGTCCTCGCGGCAGTCTCGACAATTTCCGTAGAGCTCGTGCCGGTGGCGCAGGATCTGGAAGCCGTGCTCGCGGGCGATCTCGTTCTGGGCCGTCTCGATCGCCTCGCACTCGAACTCGATGATCTTCCCGCATTTCTCGCAGACGAGATGGTCGTGATGCTCGTGCTCGAGCTCGTAGCGGGTGATGCCGTCGTCGAAATGACGCTCCGTGGCGAGACCCGCCTCGGAGAGCAGCTTCATGGTCCGGTAGACGGTCGTGTAGCCGATGGTGGGATTCTGCTCGCGCACGGTCTGGAAGAGATCGTCACTGGTGACGTGTCCCTTCGCCTCGAGGAAGGTCGTGAGAATC
The DNA here is from genome assembly GCA_964466005.1 of uncultured Spirochaetaceae bacterium. GTDB lineage: Bacteria > Myxococcota_A > UBA9160 > UBA9160 > UBA4427 > UBA4427. The sequence continues at coordinate 7,998 of CAYXLY010000152.1, forward strand.
AGCTCACGCTGCTTCGTGTGCTTGAGATTGTTCTTCTCGAGGTAGTCGGCGAGGGCCTTCAGCTCGACTTCGTGCGCCATCGACGGAGAATATCACTCCTCGACCAGCAGATCCTCTGCACGCGAGGCCAGATCGTCGTCGAAATCCTCGGAGAGCAGCCGGACCTGCCGCAGCAGCCCGCCGGAGAGCTCGAGCTCGCCGGCGCTCTTCTGGCGGAGCAGCTCGTCGAGCACCGGCAGGCTGATCGCCTTGTCGCCGGCGTCGAGGAAGATCGAGGCGAGCTCGGCGCTGCGGGGAGGCCCCACCGCGTCGAGATAGGCGCGACAGGCGGCGGGCAGCTCGGGCGTGCCGTGAGCCGCACGAACTTCGTTGGCGAGCGCCTTGCCTGCCTGACCGCCCTGCTCGTCGGTGAAGAGCGCGTCGGCGGACTTCAGGGCTTCTCGCGCGCGCTTCTCCTCGTCTGCGCGCGCGCGGCCGCCGCGGGGCGGACGCGCGCCGCCGCCCTCGCGACGCAGGCGATCCCGCTCGCTGTAGGTCAGCTTCCGATCGTCATCCGCCATGATGGATCTCTTTCTCTGTCTGCTCGGCGGCAGGCGGGGTGGGGACCGGCGCGACCGCCGGCTCCGACTCGAGCAGCTCGTCCAGATTCTGACGCGCCGCCCGGTTCCCGCAATCCAGATCGAGCGCCGACTCGAAGGCCGCCCGCGCCGCGGCCTCGCGGCCCTCCGCCAGATAGGCGATCCCGAGATGGTTCCGGATCTCAGAGGCGCCGGGCACGAGCCCCGCGGCCTGCTCGAGCTCGCGGACCGCCCGGGCGCTCTCGCCGGCGACCAGCGCGTCGGTCCCGGCCGAGTAATGCCGCGCCCCGCGCCAGACCCGCGCCGGGCCCGTCTGGCAGCCGCCCGCGAGGATCCCGAGGACCGCGATCGGGAGCGCGAGCCGCGCGACGCGAGGGCGCTTCATCATCCCGACTGAGGGCTCCCTGGCCGCTGATGGCTCTTCATCGCGCTGGATGGTACCCAACTGCCCGGGAAGCGGAGAAACATGAGCCTCGAAGAGCCCGGCCCGCGGCCGGAGGGCCTCGATCGAAGCGGCGGGGTCCCGGGGACCGCCCCCTCGGGCAGGCCCGGAGACAGAGACGGTCGAGGGGGACTGCGCGAGGTCGCAGCCCTCGCCTATCCGCTCGTCCTGACCCAGATGTCGATCACGGCGATGGGCGTGGCCGACTCGATGATCGTGGGGCGGCTCGGCGCGGCGCCGCTGGCCGCAGTCGGGCTCGCGGGCAACTGGATCTGGACGCTCGCCTGCTTCTTCGTCGGAACCTCGATGGCCGTCCAGACCTTCGTCGCCCAGCGCCACGGCGCCGAGCGTCCCCGCGAATGCGGCGCCTGGTGCTGGCAGGGCCTCGCCTCGAACGTCCCCTTCGCGGCGGTGGTCTCCCTGATCCTCGTGCTCGGCGCCGAGCCCATCGTCGCGCTGCTCGAGCCGACCGAGTCGATCGCGCCCCACGCGACCGGCTACATGCGCGCCCGCGCGCTCGGCATCACGGGGCTCACCGCCGCCGTCTCGGTCTCCTCCTTCTTCCGCGGCATCGGAGACGTCCGGACTCCGCTCTACGCGACCCTCGTCGCCAACGCCGCGAATCTCGTCCTCGACTTCGGCCTCGTCTTCGGACTCTGGGGGCTGCCGCGGCTCGAGATCGTCGGCGCCGGACTCGCGACCTCGATCTCCGAGTGGATCTATCTGGCGATCGTGCTCGCCGCCTTCCTCCGACCGTCGCTGGTCGAGCGCTTCGGCACGCGATGGCGCGCGCCCTCGCTGGTCGACATGCGTCGGCTC
>CAYXLY010000153.1:0-9831 GCA_964466005.1 uncultured Spirochaetaceae bacterium
CTCGAGCGATTCGCCGAGCGCTTCGGCTGCGAGGTGATCGACTCCTACGGCTCGACCGAGGGGGGCATCGCGATCAGTCGAACGCCCGACTCCCCGCCCGGCTCGCTCGGCGTGGCTCCGCCCGGCACCGTCGTGCTCGATCCCGAGACGAGGCAGGAGTGCCCGCGCGCGCGCTTCGGCGAGGACGGTCGTCTGCTGAACTCCGACGAGGCGATCGGAGAGATCGCGAACCTCGAGACGGCGCGGGCCTTCGAGGGCTATTGGCGCAACGAGGAAGCCAACCAGGAGAGGACGCGAGAGGGCATCTACTGGAGCGGCGACCTGGGCTACCGCGACGACGACGGCTACTTCTACTTCGCGGGGCGCAGCATGGACTGGCTGCGGGTCGACGGCGAGAACATCGCAGCGGGCCCGATCGAGCGGATCCTCTGCCGCCATCCCGAAGTCGCCATCGCGGCGGTCTACGCCGTCCCGAACCCGGACGTGGGCGACGACTGCATGGCGTCGCTGATCCTGCGTCCGGGCGTCGACTTCGACGCCGAGGGCTTCGCCCGCTTCCTCTCGGCCCAGTCCGACCTCGGCACGAAGATGGCGCCCCGCTACGTGCGGGTTGCGCGCGAGCTGCCCTCGACCGAGACCAACAAGATCCTGAAGCGCGTGCTGCGTGAAGAGCGTTGGGAGTCCGACGATCCCGTCTGGATCCGAGAGGGGGAGACCTATCGGCCGCTCACGGATCGGGATCGCCAGGAGATCCGGGCGGCCTTCGAGGCCCGGGGGCGTCTGGGAGAGCTGGAGCGATAGCGCGCGAGAGCGCCGGGATTCGCGCCATCTCTCTCGTGAAGCCTCTCCCGTGATACACTCGGGCGCGAGGGATCCGCTCCCTCCGTCGCTCGGGGGATCCGCTCCCTCTGGAGGTTGGAGACGATGGCCCGCTTCATGGCTCCCTTCGCGCCCCAGACCTATGCCCTGCTCCGGATCGTCGCGGGCTTCCTCTTCCTCTGGCACGGATCCCAGAAGCTCCTGGGCTTTCCGCCGAGCGCGGGCCCGCCCCCGGACTGGATCGTCTGGGTGGCCGGTCCGATCGAGCTGGTGGGCGGCCTGCTCGTGATGATCGGGCTCTTCACGCGCTGGGCCGCCTTTCTCTGCAGCGGCCTGATGGCCGCCGCCTACTGGATGGCTCACGGGACGCGGGCGCTGCTTCCGATCGAGAACCAGGGCGAGCTCGCCGCGCTCTACTGCTTCGTCTTCCTGTTCATCTCGGCGCAGGGCGCCGGCCTCTGGAGCGTGGATGCAGCCCGACCGAGGAGCTGAGCTCGCCGTGGCCTCTGCGGGTGGGTCGGTCGGCGGAGAGGCACGCCTCTGGCGGGCGCTGCGGCTGCTCTCCGCCCCCGGGCGCGCTGCGGCCGCAGACGGCGAGACCGACGCGCGGATCCGCGAGCTCGCGCCGGCGCCCGGACGACTCGAGAGTCTGGTGGTCGAGTTCGACGAGGCCTATACGGCCTTCGTCGAGGGCTTCGAGACGCTGCCCGAGGAGTCGGCGATGATCGCGATCCAGAGCGTCGACGCCCGGCTCTCGTCGATGGTCCGATCGGCGGATCCGTCTCTCTGGACCGAGAGGGCTCGTCGCGAGAGCCCCGAGTGGGAAGACGTGCGATCGCTGGCGGCACGGGCGATCCGGGCCCTGGGCTGGCCGGAGGAGGCCTGATGTTCGAGGGCGTCGACTGGAGCCAGGTGGTGGCCTGCGCGCCGCGGCCCGAGGGAAGCTGGATCCACCTGCTCGGGCTGGTCGCCTTCGTCGCGGCGGCCCGTTGGCTGGCGCCGGCCTCTCACGAGACCGTCTCCGGCGGATCTTCCGCCGACTCCGCCCCGGGCTCGTCCGGTCGAGGCCTGGCCTGAGGCCGAGCGGGGGCCGGCAGGCCCTCTGGACCCGGCGCGGATGGGCTCGCGGACTCGAGCGCCGCCTGGACGGCGAGCCCATCCCGAAGCGCCGAGACGTCGTGCGTCCGGATGAAGTCGGCGCCGGAGCGAGCGGCGTGGAGCTCCGCGGCGAGCGTGGCGGGACCCGTCTCCCCGACCGGACGACCGGTGATCTCTCTCAGGAAGGACTTGCGGGAGACGGAGACGAAGATCGGCCGTCCGAAGCGGGTGCGCAGCGCGTCGAGCCTCGCGAGGACTGCGATCGAGGCCTCGGGATGGCTGCCCAGGAAGAACCCCATGCCCGGATCGACGATCAGCCGATCCTCGGAGACCCCCGCTCGCACGAGGGCTCCGAGACGGGTGTCGAAGAAGCGATCGATGGAGGCCAGGACCTCTTCGGGGGAGGCGGCGTCTCGCGTCGCGCGATCGAGCGAGAGCAGGGAGTGGACGACGACCAGCGCGGCCTCGGTCCCGGCCAGCTCGGCCTGGAGGTCGGGGTCGGGGAAGCCGCGGACGTCGTTCAGCATGCCTGCCCCGGCCTCGATCGCGAATCGGATCACGTCCGGCTCGGTCGCGTCGATCGAGACGGGGGTCGCGTCCTCGCGCAGTGCCCCCAGGATCGGCCGGAGACGCTCGATCTGGTCGGCGGCGGAGACCCGACCGGCATCGGGATGACTGGAGGCCGGTCCGAGCTCGATCCAGTCGGCCCCCGCGGCGACCAGGCCACGGGCGTGTCCGATCGCCGCCTCGGGGGCCAGATAGCGACCGCCATCCGAGAACGAGTCCTCGGTGACGTTCACGATTGCTACGATCCGAGGCGAGCGGCGCATCGCCGGACTGTCTAGCACGCCCGCTCTCGGCAGGGCGCCGGAAGGAGATCTCGCGATGGCGACCACGGGCAACCTCTCCTCAGCCGACGATGCGGCTTTCGGATCGACGGGACGCCCCGAGCCCGCCTCGCTCGGCGAGGCTCCGCCGCTGCCGCGGGCCTACGCGCGGAGCCTCCGCCCTCTCGGAGTCCGGATCCGCGAGTCGGGAGAGCGTTTCACCTGTCGGATCGAGTGGATTCCATCCGGCCTGTCGCGCCTCGTCCAGGCTCCCGGCATCGAGGGGGCCGAGACCGTCGTCGGGCTCGACCGGGAGAGCTGGGAGGGGATTGGCCGGGACCTCGAGTCGGCGGCGGGGCTGATCTATGGCGGGCGGATCGAGAGCCTGAGAGGCGACCTCATGCATTTCGTGCATTGGGAGCCGGCGCTCCGCTGGGTTTTCACGGGCCGGCCCGTCTACGACCCCGAGTCCATCGATCTGCGCGATCGCGACGGGGATCCGCTCGATCCCGCCCGCGGCTTCCGGCCCGACGACGACCGCGAGGAGATGGCGCATTTCCTGCGGACCACGGGCTATCTCTGGATCCGGGGCATGCTCTCGCCTGCCGAGGTGGCGGAGCTCCGTGAGGCCGCCGAGCGGCTGCGGGCCGCGGCGCGAGAGGGCGACCAGGAGTCGTGGTGGGGACGCCGGGCCGACGGCGAGAGCGTGCTCTGCCGGGTCCTTCGGGCCGGCAAGGAGCCCGCCATGCGCGCTCTCCACTCGGATCCGCGTCTGCGCGGACTGGCCGAGCTCTGCGACGTGCCGATGGCTTCGAGCCAGGATGCGGAGGCGAAGGACGGGGTGACCCTGCTCTGGAAGCAGCCCGGCGTCACGGAAGGCCTGGGCGACCTGCCCTGGCATCGCGATTGCGGAATGGGCGGCCACGCGAGCATGTGCCCGACGGCGGTCCTCAGCGTCTTCCTCGGTCCGAACTCGTCCGAGGCCGGCGAGCTGCGTTTCCTGCCCGGCAGCTGGACGACCTCGTTGCCCTTCGCCGAGGCCGATGATCCCCGGGCGCCCGAGGGCATCGCGCCCGCCGCGCGACCGGGCGACGTGACCTTCCACTACGGCGACGTGATGCATGCGGCTCCGCCGCCCACCTCCGAGCAGGGCCCCCATCGAAGCTGCATCCTGCTCTCCTTCGCACGAAGTGACGGAGGTCATCATCGGGGCGGCCGCCACTACAACGACGTCCTGCTCGGTAGCGAAGACGGTCAGGTCTCGAATCTGACGAAGATCGCAGGGAAGGGCTGAGCGCGAAGGCTGCCGCGACGGCGCTTTTTACAACGCTTTTACCAAACGTCGTCGAAGCTTCGTTTCCGGGCCCCCTGGATTCGGCTACACCTGCGGCGGCGTCCGACCGTGAAGCACGACGTGGCTTCTTTCCAGCGAGACGATCTCGATCGGGAAGATCTCGGGCGAGACGACGAGACGTCCTCGCGCGACGAAGAAACGTCGGCGGCTTTTCGTCTCCACGTCCATTCCGATCCCGGTGGATCCCGGACCGAAGTCTCTCGGTCCGAATGGATCCCGTGCCGATCCCGGCATCGCGCTCGTCCGCGAGCGCCGGAGCGAAGTCGAGCGCGTCAGAGCGAAGGGCGCGCCGCGTGCCCCGAACAGAGACGAGGAGGCCATCCCCCGAGATGAGCGCAGCGACCGACCTGGACCCTGGAGCCCTCCGCCTCGACGACGAGGGGCGCAGCCGGGCCCGGAATGCCGCGACCCGCAGCTCGGCGGCGCAGAGCGCGCTTCGGGGGCGGATCCTCCGCTACAAGGCGGATCGCCGCCCGGTCGCGTGGGTGCTCACGATGTTCGGGCTCCATGCCCTCGTCTATCTGCTGGCCCCGGTCTGGGTCGCCGCGCTCTGCGTGCTGCCCCTCGCGATCGGCAGCATGTTCGTCGCGCCCCTCAATCATCACCATCAGCATCTGCCCACCTTCCGCGCGGCCTGGCTCAATCGCGTCTACGAGCTGCTGCTGGCCCTGCAGACGGGCATCGCGCCCTACGGCTGGGTACTGCATCACAACCTGGGACATCATCTCAACTATCTCCACCAGCGTCCCCACGCCGAGCCGGACGAGTCGCGGTGGACGCGACGCGATGGCTCCCAGATGGGCCGGATCGAGTACACGCTCGATCTCCTGCTGCACCATCAGATCGACATCTTCCGGATCGGCCTCCGATATCCGAAGGCCCTGCGCCCCTTCCTGTGGATGAAGATCCCGCTCTGGTCCGTGATCGGTCTCGCGCTCTACTGGAGCCCGGTCCACGCGATCCTCGCGATCCTGCTGCCGGGATTCATCACGCTCGCCCACACGGCCTGGGCGACCTACGCGCATCACGCGGGCCACTATCCGACGAGCCACTACGACGCGAGCGTGAACAACCTCCATCCGGTCTACAACTATCTCACCTGCAATCTCGGCTACCACACCGCGCATCACAAGCGCCCGGGCCTTCATTGGTCCCTGCTCCCGCAGCTTCATGAGGAGATCCGGCATCGGATCCCCGCCGAGCAGCTGCGCACGAGCTTCTGGTAGCGGCCTGTCCCGACGCCCCGCTCCGCGGGGCTCAGCGCTCCGCGTCCTCGGCTTCCGCGGCGTCGGAGGGCGACGGCCTCGGCGCGCGCCCCGGTCGACGGAGCCGGTCGAGGCGCGTCTCGAGATCGACGAGCACCCGACCCGCCTCGACGCGGACGGCGAAGCAGGGGATGGGGAAGCCGTCCGCGTTCTCGGGAGCGAATCCGGTCCGTACGTCGAAGGGCCAGCCGTGGGCCTCGCAGACGATGACGCAGCCCTCGAGCCGTCCCGCACTCAGCGGAAACCCCGCGTGGGGACAGGCATCCTCCATCGCGTAGATCTCGCCGTCTACGCGGTAGAGCCCGATGGCGATCTCGCCGATCTGGACGCGGAGCCCACTCTCAGCGGGGATCTCTTCGATTCGGGCTGCCTCGACGAAGGCCATGCGCGCTCCCTCGCCTCCCGGGACGGGAGGGCGAGCCGAGAGCCCTCGCTTCCCGGCTCCCGCGGAGCCTACGGATCCGGAAGAGCCGGGTCGACTCGATCGACCCGGCTGCGGAGGCAGGACCCGGGTCCCCGGGAAGGCCCGGGACTCGACGGGCGCTTCGAGCGCGGCCGTCGGCGAGCCGAGCGCGGGCTCAGTGTGCCGCGAGAGCGGCCGGTGCGCGCGATGCGGGCGGTGCGGGCCGGATGGACGAGGAGGGGGCGGTGACCGTGCAGGTCTCGGGATCACCGCCGGGAGCGGCGACGCGACAGGCCATGCGGGTCGGTCCGCTCGGCGCCTGCAGTGCAACCGGCTCGCCGTGATCGACCAGCTTCTCGAGGGCCGTATCCAGCTCGAGGCGCGTCACGCTGGCGAAGTCGATGGGGATCTGCGTCGGATCGGGGAGGCTCGGTGTGTCGGCCAGAGCGAGGCTGCTCCAGCTCAGCGCGATCAGCGCCGAGAGGCTCATTCGAGAGAGGGGGGTCATGGGGGGCTCCTTTGGGCCCTCTCTTCGGCTTCTCGGGGGATTGCTTGAGGCGATTCTGGCGGACTCCGGAGAAAAAACGGCCCTTAGAGAAAGGCCTTCCTCCCCATCCAGTCCCGGACCCGGGTGACGGCCTCGAGCGCCTTCTCGGGAGCCGACAGGTAATAGTGATCGGCGCCCTCGATCGGATGGATCTCCTTGTCGTCGTGGCCGATCGCCTCGTAGAGCCGTCGAGCGTGGCTGGGCGTGCAGGCGAGGTCGGCCGTATTGTGGATCACGATCGTCGGGCAGGAGATGCGACTCGCATTGCCGATCCCGTCCGCGCGGGAGTCGTCGTAGCTCCACTGCGAGAGCCAGGATCGGAGCGTCGTGAAGCGCGCCAGCCCGACCGGCCCATCATTCACGAGCCGGGGCTCGCCCAGATAGCAGAGGCCGGCCGGCCGGTCCGAGGGGTCGAGGTCGGGGTCGAGGAAGCGCGGATCGGCCATCGTGCCGTGCACGCAGAAGGCCCGCTCCTGCGGAGCGTCGGGATCGCGCCGCAGGGCGTCGAGGGTCTCCCGGACCCAGGCCGTGATCCGGCGATTGCGCGCCCGCTGCTCGCTTCGATAGCGGTCGACCCAGGCCGCGTCGTAGGGCGGCTGGCTCGGATTGCGGGGGTCGTAGAGATTCCACTCGGGCTCGCGCTCGAAGGGCCGGCTCTCGTCGCGGATCGAGGGGTCGAGCCATTCGGTGAGGGTGTGGGAGCGGCTCACGTGGGCAGCCAGCAGCAGGATCCCGTCGGCGGGCACGAGGCCCGCGCCGACCAGGTCCACCGGATCTCCGGCCGGGGTCTCGGTGATCGTCGGATGCTCGGCCTGGTCCTGATAGAAGAGCGAGAGGGATCCTCCTCCGGACCAGCCGCCGAGCAGGACGGTCTCGGTCCCGAACCGCTGCGGAAGATCCCGGAGGCAGGCGCCGAGGTCGAGGACGCATTTCTCGAGGATCAGCGCCGTGTCGTTTCCGCGGTAGCGCGGGTTGCAGTAGACGACATGAAGGCCCGAGCGGGCGAGCGCGGTCACGAGGGGCAGGAAGGCGCCGCCGCCGATCGGATGGCTGAAGACGATCACCGTCTTCGACTCGCTGTCGATCGGACGGATCCGCATGCACTCGACGACGGCCTGCCCGGACTCGCCGCCGTAGACGTCCTTCATCGGGCTGGGATCGGCGTGGACGAGGACATAGGGCTCGCGCACGATCTTCATCGGGCGTCGCTCCGGTCGGATCGTGGGCGTGGCTTCACGGGAGGCTCGGGCTCGCTCGCGCTCTGCCCGATCGCCTCGTCGGGCATGCTCAGCAGCTGGGCATAGAGCTTCCTGGGGTATCGCATGTGCGGCTTCTCCGGGTCCATCTCGGGCTGCGGGACGGGCTCGCTCGGGCTCTCGTAGGATGCGGGCCGCCTGAAGCGCTCGAGCTCTTCCTCGCGGATGCCGGCTCGGCGGACCGTCTCGGGGTCGATCCAGGTCTCGGGGTCGATGCTCTCGGAGGAGGTCGCGATCTCGAGGGTGAGCGCCTCGGGGCCCGCGAAGTAGATCGAGCGGCACATGCCGTGGTCGATCGGTCCGAGCACGTTCACTCCACGAGAACGGATGCGGTTGCGAAGCGCGAGCAGCTGCTCGTCGGAGTCGACGTTCAAGGCGAGATGTTGGAGGGTGCCGGGCGCCGAGGGCGAGGCCCCGTTGCCCGCATGGGTGCGGCCGTACTCGATCTCGATCTTCGCGTTCGCTTCGAGCTGGACGAAGGAGATCAGGCATCGCGGGCTCGCCTCGAGGAAGCCGTGCAGGCCGCCCGGGACGCCGTGCATCGGAAAGAGCGCGACCAGGGGCAGTCCGAGGACGTCCGAGAAGAACTCGATCTGCCTCTTGATGTCCGCCGTCGAGAACGCGACATGGTGGATGCCGTTGGCCTGGATCATGTCATTCTCCTTGGCTCTCGACCCTCGGCGCCTGCGCGCGCGAGAGGCGAGGCGGATCGGGGCGGCGCGAGGGCGGGACGGGTGGGGCGAGCTCGGGCGAGGTCCCGCGAGCCGCGCCTTCAGCGCCAGAGCTCGAGCAACGCCTCCGCGGTCGTCTGCGTCGTGATCCGGGCGAGGCTGTGCTCGAGCACCCTCTCGGCGTACTCGGCGGGGTATCCCGTCACACAGTCCTTCACCAGCACGACCTCATGGCCGCGATTGAGCGCCTCGATCACGAGGCCCAGGATCCCCACGTTCAGCGAGACGCCGGTCGCGATCACCGTGGAGACGCCGAGGCTGCGGAGCATCGGATCGAGGTCGGTCCCGTAGAAGGGGGACATGCCATGGAGCCGGACCGAGTCGAGGTCCTCCGGCTCCGGACCGAGCTCGGGGATCACCTCGGCCTCGGGCGAGCCCAGGACGAGATGGTCCGGGTTCTTCAGGAGCTGGTTCACCATCGGCACGTTCCGGAACGAGCCCCGTCGGTCGGGCCGAAAGGCCGCCCTGCAATGGATCACCGGGATCCCGGCCGCGCGAGCGCCGCGCAGGAGACCGCCCAGCCGCTTCGGGATGTCCTGCTCCGCCAGCCGGTCGGCCAGGGCGCGCATCGACGCGAGGTCCCCCACGACGCCGCGCTGGACCTCCATCGTCAGCAGGGCCGCCCGGCCCGGGGCCACCTTCTCTTCGAGACCACTCATTGCGGAGGTCCTTTCGCGCTCGACTGCGCCTCGCGCAGGCTGGAGGATGGGTCCTGTGAGAGCTCGGGCAGCTCGGCGGGGGGCAGCGGGATCTCGACGCCGTCCACCTCCACGCGGATCCGCCGCAGCACCAGCTCCGCGATGCGCCACTCGCCGTCGGGATCCCTGCGGTAGCGCTCGAAGTACCAGCCCGTGCCCCAGAGATGGCGCCGGCCCGAGCCCTCCGGAAACCAGAGATTGTCCTCCATCGCCCAGACGCCCCGCGCCGTGTCGGTTCCCGTCCGCTCGAGGATCGGGCTGTGGACGTGATGCACCGTCTGGACCCCTTCGAGGATCGGAGGCAGGAAGTCGAGGAAGGCCTGGCGGCCATGAAGCAGGGGAGAGGCGTCCTGGGTGGTGTCGATGCGGACGTCCTCGCAGAAGACCCGGGCCCAGTCCGACCACCGCTTCTGATCCATGGAGAGGACATAGCGGGCCTTCAGCTGGCGGATCTGCTCGAGGTCGACGAGGTCTTCGGGGCGCATCCGGGGGCGCTCCTTCTGGCAAGGAGAGGGATGGGGTCGCAGCCGGTCGAGACCGGCCGGGGTCGAGGGCGCCGACCACCGAAGCGGACGGACCGGTGGATTCTATCGGGATGTCCGTCGTGTGGGGCGACGGATGCGCTCGAGGCCCTGACCCCCAGGGTGATGCTGTCCCGAAAAAAACGCACCGGCGCTTGAAATCGACATTGATTTTCAATTTCACCGGCCGTAGAATCCACGAGGTTCACGTCAGGGAGCTTCGGATGGCCATGATCGTATGTCACTGCCGCGGAGTCACGGATCGTCAGATCAAGCGCCTGGTTCGCGAGGGGGCCGGGTCGGCTCGTGAGA